>CAIMXN010000166.1 GCA_903845455.1 uncultured beta proteobacterium
GTTATTAGTTCTATTGCTCTTACTGATAAGAATCCTATTGCACTTACTGAAGCACAGCTGACGAGTGATGCTGGTGTTTTAGCTTTAATTACTAGCCCCTATAACTTAGCGGTGACTAATGTCGCCGCTGCAGATGTAGCCTCCGTATTGGGTAATCCTAATGTTGTAGCAGTATCAGTAGTGGATTCAGGCGCGGATATATTAAGTAACCTAGCGTTATTGAATGCTAATTTAGGAAAAATAGAGTCCCTTACTTCAATAGGTCACTCCAATGTAATCAGCCTTTCCTGTGCCGAATATTACGCATATGAACCTGTGATTATTGCAAGCAGATCTTGTTTTATTACAAACATTAACGATATAGCAGAAAATATTGCGAAATATTGGCCGCATCTGGCTTCAAATGGAAATATTGATTCAGTTACTGTATCGAACGGTGACGTGGTAAACCTCAGTGAGGCTGATTTTATTTTTACTCAAGGGTATCTATCAGAAATCATCACTACAAATAATTCCAATACAAATGGATTTTTGGGTAGCCATGTGGACCCAGCTAATTTTTTGATTGGCATTGTGGATGCAAAAGCGGGAGACGTGGCAACTCTTCTAGGTTCTAGCGGTGATCATGATCATAGTTCCATCATTAATGCAGGGGGTGATGGCTCTACAAGTTCAAGCAACCCCGTTTATATCAGTTTTCATGCAAGCATTGTCTCTGTTGTAGACGCAGCTATTAACATTACCTCTAATTTAGACACTCTAGAGTCTTTTAAGAGTCAAATAACTAGCATTACCCTAAGCGATGCTGACCCAATTACTGCCTCTGTTGCTCAGTTATCTTATGATGCAGATGTACTTGCTAAGATCACAAATCTAACATCGATTATCGTCTCAGACACCTCGCACAATATTGCGGAAAATATTGACTTTTTGCATGAGAATCTTGCAAAGATCGCATTAATTACTAGATCAGATGCGTCTAGTCTAATGAATATTACTGCCGCTCAATATAAAAATGATGCAGATGTGCTTGCTAAGATTGCCGCTAGCCCATTACCCAGCTCAATTCATGTCGATACCGTTGCAGGAGGGCTCACATTACTTGATCCAATCATTTACGGCGGCAAAACGTATGTATATGTTCAGCCTGATAATCCAGCGTTGCCAGATACTAATACGATGGTACAGAGCCAGCTAAATGCAATATTTAATCACGGCGCATTAGTAACGGAATCAACTAATACAGCTCAAATTGGTGGATACACTTTGACGCTTCCAACAGCGACTGCAGTTCAAGACTTAATGTTGCATGGAAATGTCTTAGCGCAGGGGTGGCCTCAAGCTGGATGGTATTCATCAACTCCAGGGGGTTATGATGATTACCATGTTGATTATGGCTCGTTTCAAATTTACGCCGATATCACGCCCGATGTAACTCATAGTGTTTTATTTGAAATCCAGGGTTCCCCTGCATATTTAAATGTAACTGATGTAGCAGTCACTGATGTATCAAGTTTATTGGCAAGCAACAGTGTTGCCCACATCACCATCCTAGATACTGCCGCTGATATCGCTGCTAACCTAGATACGCTTGAGCAATATCACTCATTAATCACTTCCATTACGGTCACTGATTCTAATAATCTGATCTCTATCCCTAGTGCCCAGTTTGTGGCTGATCAAGATGCTCTGAAGTTATTGACCAACTATCATTTTGCTGCGTACTCTGCAGCCCCGGCAACCTATCAAGCACCTGATAGTGGCGCACTGCCGATGACGATTCAAGGTAATGCTAGTGTCACTAATTGGGTAGTTACTACTACGTCTACGTTTAATGGCGCTAGCACCAGCTCTACGATTGTGTTTCACCAAGATAACAGTGGCGGTAATATTACTTTTAACCCGAGCATTGGATATATCCAGCCAGGTTATGCCTACACTGTTACCGCCCAAGGGGTAGATGGCTCTGGTAATAACGTGGCTACTGGTGCCTTATCCTTTACTCCTGGATTTTCTAGCGTCTTAAATACGGATGGCTTGCACTTTAACTCTGCTTTAACCGTCCAAGGTATTTCGTTAAGCGCTACTGAGCCTGCGCCATCTGCTACTGCAGCTACGCTGTACTTTGTCACTGGCAACTACACGGTAGCCGATGTCTCACTGGCACTCCAAAATAATGCCTCTTTACTGGCTTTAGCTAATAGTGGACAACTGGCTTTAGCAGGCGCAAGCCTAACCGCAATTCCTTTGGGATACAACCCAGCTATTGCGAACGTACTAGTTAATGGTCTGAGCTTGCCAGTGGTAGGTACACCGGTAGGCAGTTACACCCCAGTAGCGATCTATTCACCGGTCGATACAACAGTGCAGGTGCATGCCTTTAATAATGGCAGTGTGATTGTTGACCAGGTGCAATTAAGCGCCGGCGTTGCGGTTAACTTAAATACCTGGGATTTCTTAGGCGGCACATTTGTTACCAATAATACCGGCCTAGCAACAGCAACCCAGATCTACTTTACGGATACCAATGGCGCTGCTATTGATGGCTTAAAGGTAGCCCATATTCCGCTGTCTGGTGGATTACTGACTTCTCCTAATTTCATCTCGGTAGGTAGTACGCTGGCAACTGCAGTTACTGTCTACACGGGTACGGTTACCCAAGTATTAGCTAGCGCTGCAACTGCGCCAGCGGGTGGTTTGTTTGCAATTAAAGATACCATTTTCAACATTAGCGCTGGCGGTCAAGCGCTCTATAACTTAGAGGCTTCCGGCGCGTTACTGGGCGCATTGCCAACTGATGGCTTTGCCCCGATTCCGCTAAGTTCTAGCAGTGGCTACACCCCGATTGCTGTGAGTGCTGGTGCTGGTCATATTGATTATGTCGATACTCTGGGCTCTGGTGGCCCTCAGATTAAACATGCTGTTTTGGCAATCCAGGCTAGTAGTGCGAATGCTAACGTTAGTATCTTTATTGATAACACCCCAATTACTTCCGGCCTAGTTACAAGCTCTGGCGGTATGAGTTTAGTTAATGGAATCGTAGGCATTGCCTTGCCAAACTTTAATAGTAGTAGCTTGAGTGGCTTAAAAGCACTTGTTAATAATGACTATCACACCTTAAATGTATCCAATGCCACCATAGGCATTGTGCCTCCAGGAGGCGGCCAGCCAAGCAGTTTTGCCAGCAGCCAATCGATTTGGATTGGCGATGCAGCCTATTTGCCAACGAGCATTAGCAATCTGCACGCAAACACTTTATATATTGTGAGCGATTCACCAGCCAATATTATGGGTCTGGATTTAAACCAGGGTAATAATGCTAGTGGCGTAGTGAACTTATTGGCTAGCGAGGGTCTAATTGCCTATAGCCCAACTGGCGGATTTAATTTGTACTCACTCTTAGAGACCTCGATGAATACGGCGCCGATTGCTAATGTGGCTGCTATGTCGAGCTACGACTCTGCCTACGACGCCGAGGTAGGGCTAGTTGGTAATAATTCCCTGGGGTTGGGTGATACGCTATATATTAATGATGGCATTAGTCGATTACTGAGCCCAGGCTTGATTGATATCGCTACGACAGCTGCTAGTGGCATAGCTACTACTGGCAATTTTAAGGGCTCTGTTAATTTGAGTGCCTATGGACCTGGTTTAAATTCAGCATTTAGTGCATATAAAAACGTGAGCCACATTGAGTGGTTTGGTGCTTTAGATGTATTAACTTCCGCTAGCAATCAAACTGCTATAGGCAATGTTTATACCTCTGCTTATCAGTTAAATGGCGTACGGATCGGTGACACGATTGCTAATCTAGCGCAGGTCAATAGCTCTGAAGTCTCTGGGTTAATTAGTTTTATTAAAACTCATGCATCTAGCAGGCTCTACGTAGATATTCGGGATACAGTGGCTAATCTTGAGAGCATCTTTGGTAGTCCTGCCGCTTCAACAGCATTTGTTGGTGCCTTGAACGCAGTGTTGGGGCCGAACCATACGGGCATTAGCTATACGATTGGTGTAATGGAAGTTAGCGATACCGTTGCCAATGTCGAGGCTGCCTTAGCTAATGGTCAGTTGCCGGCATTGCAAGCAGGAGTATCTAGCATGCTTTCTGGTCCTGGTGTTTCTAATAATAGCATTCCTTCATTGCGCCTGATTGACACGATTGACAACATCAATACCTTTTTGAGCAATCAACAAGATGCAGCACTTTGGCCTTTGGTTGGGACGATTGTGGTGGAAGATACGGCTATCAATCTTGCTGCTGGGTTTGCTAATCCTACAAACGGCAACACTTGGACATCGGCGGTTGTTCATGCCAATAATTTTTGGGTCAAAGACAGTTTTGCCAATATCCAATCCCATGCTAGCGCACTGTTTGCTGGTGGTTATGAAGTTAACAAGGTTCTCTTTACGGATATTTCTGGGGCGACTGGACCGCTGGTTGTAGGGGCTCAATATTCTGCGCATGGTCAATTGCCAATGTTTGACTTTACTAACGCAACCGGTTTTATTGGTAATGTAACGGCAAGTGAATCACAGATCACTGGCGGAGAAGAGATCACCGTTAGCGATCAATACGGTCATCAAGTAGTGATTGATGTAATGACCAATACTAGTGATGCTAATCACAGTGAGTTGTATAGCGTGGTGTTGCCAGCAGAAACAGTGAATGTTTCACAGTTAACTTCTCTGCCAAGTGTTTGGCCGTTTAGCCCTGTAAATATTACCGATACTGCAACAAATATTAATTCGCAGTTGGGGATAGTTCAGGCAGATATTGCTTCGGGTCTAGCAAATGACCTAATCAATCTCAGCGGTATGAATTTAGTTTCTGGTAACGGAGTATCAACTCTCGATGGTTCTAATGGCAATACTGAATTTACATTTACCACCGCCTCTGCAGCCCCTTCCAATGGAAATGAAACTGCATCTATTTCTCATTGGCAAGTTGGTGATGCAATCCAATATTCATCAATCTTGAAAGCGGTAGCTGCAACCACCCCAGCAGTTCAAGGGACTGCTGCAATTGATGGCGCAACTGGATTGGCTAATTTTGTGCTTGCAGATCATACGGTTGATCAACAGTTATTGGCTGTGGAAAAAGCTTTATCCTTAAGTGCCCCTGGAGCAGGTCATTTTGCCAAGTGGGATAACGATGGAAATACCTATGTTTTGATTACTGATGGGCATTCCGGGGCAACCGTGGGTGCAGGCGACGATCTCATTAAGATTGTTGGTGCCGATAGCAGTCATGTTCAGTTGGTAGGTGGGGTAGTGGTGGCTCATTAATACTAGCTATTACCTAGATCCTAGGTTTCATTCATAATCCATATGGTGTTAACGGCGCCATATGGATTTTGATTTATTAACCTCTTAAATCTTGGTGTCTATAAATCATTTGAATTCCCGTTAAGAGCGGTCTAGTTTTATTTAATTTTATGAAAAATCCTTCTAAATCATCCAAAAGCGAGAATGAAATCATTTCCGCTTTGCAGGACTATAAGAAGATCTTTCGCTCGGTAGGCATCTTTACTGCCTGCATGAACTTGCTCTTGCTTGTACCTTCTATCTATATGTTAGAGGTCTACGACAGGGTGCTTACCAGCCGCAATCATTTCACATTGTTAATGCTGACCTTGATCATTTTGATTTTGTATGTCATTTACGCAGCACTCGATGCCATTCGCAGTTATACCGTCATCGAGGTTGGTAAGAAAATCGATGCCAAACTCAATCACCGTATTTATACAGCAGCCTTTGAACAAAACCTCAAGATCAAAGGGGGAAGTGCAGGGCAAGCCTTAAATGATTTAACTACTATTCGTCAGTTTGTTACGGGTCCCAGTTTGTATGCTTTCTTTGATGCTCCATGGTTTCCGTTTTATCTGATTGTAATTTTTCTATTCAATGTTTGGCTGGGTGTGTTCTCCACAATTTGCGTCCTGATCTTGCTGGTACTAGCCGTCATCAATGAGAGCCTCACGCATCAATCCTTGGCAGAGGCCAACTCTTTAGCAGTGCAATCCTCGGCGATTGCTTCCACCAATCTGCGTCAAGCCGAGGTGATTGAGTCGATGGGTATGTTGCCGGCGATTCGAGATCGCTGGTTCGCGATTCATAATAAGTTTTTGCATAAACAAGCAACCGCAAGTCAGTATGCCGCTTCTATAGGCGCAATGACTAAATTCTTCCGTACCTTAATGCAATCTTTGGTCTTGGGATTTGCGGCCTATTTAGTCTTAGAAAACCAGCTTTCTGCTGGCATGATGATTGCCGCAACGATTTTGTTGGGTAAGGCTACCGGCCCAGTGGAGATGGTGATTGGTTCCTGGAAGCAATGGCGTGGAACCGTTAGTGCCTATGAACGCCTCACCACACTTTTACAAAACAACACGCCAAGAGCAGTTGGCATGAGCTTGCCAAGGCCTGAGGGCTATGTTGCCTTGGAAGGGGTATACGCCGCACCTCCGGGTGCTCAAAAAGCAGTCTTAAAAAATGTAGGCTTTCAGATAGAGCCTGGTGATGTCTTGGGCGTTATTGGACCAAGTGCGGCTGGTAAATCGACTTTAGCCAGAGTCATTGTTGGTATCTGGCCATCTACTCCCAATGCTGCTCGTATTGACGGAGCAGATGTCTATCGCTGGAACAAGGATGAATTAGGGCCCGCCATTGGATATATGCCTCAGGATATCGAAGTCTTTCCGGGTACTGTGAGTGAGAATATTGCGCGCTTTACCGATTACCAAGCTGATGATGTAGTGGAGGCTGCAAAAGCAGCGGGTGTTCATGATTTAGTCCTGCATCTGCCTGAAGGCTATGACACTAAAATTGGTGATGGTGGAGTAGGCTTATCTGGTGGACAAAAACAACGCCTAGCTTTAGCACGAGCACTTTTTGGCGGCCCTAGTGTGGTGGTTTTAGATGAGCCTAATTCCAATCTAGATGATGCCGGTGAACTGGCTCTGGTCAATGCCATCCGAGGTTTGCAGGCCCGTAAAGCAACCGTCATTGTGATTACCCATCGTGTACCCATTTTGCAGGTGACTACCAAGCTCTTATTATTGCAAGACGGTGCAGTGCGCATGTTCGGCCCAACGGGCGAAGTCATGCAAGCCTTGCAACAGCAATCTACTGCGAATCAGGCAAGTGCTTTGCCGCCAGACTCATCAACACCTACATCAGCGGCAGGAGCTTAATTATGGCCGAGCAACTTCTACCGCCCGATCAGCAGAATTCAGCCGCAAAGAGTGAGTCCCAAAGTAAATCCTTGGTAGCTCTAAGCAATGCCAAAGAAAGTATTCAAAAGGGGATTGCTAAGGTCACGCAGACCTATACCCAATGGCACGAAGTACGCACCGGTGATCGCGATGAAAATTACTATTCTTGGCTAGGTTGGCAAGTCATTATTTGGGGCTTGGGCGTAGCCTTACTTTGGGCTACCTTTGCCCCAATAGAGAAGGGCGTCTCTGCCTCAGGAATGGTGATTACCGATAGCAATCGCAAAACTATTCAACCTGCCTTCTCAGGAATCGTCGATGAGATTTTGGTGAAAGAAGGTCAGCAAGTCACTGTTGGTCAAGTCTTAGTGAAACTCAACCCGATTAGCGCTCAAGCCCAATCGAATGCTACGCGCGAGTCGATTGGTGGCTTTGAAGCACAAGCTAAGGGCTTAGAAGATTCGATTGCCTACAAGAAACGACAAAGCGCCTTGTATGAAAAACAATTGGCCGGACAGCGTGAGTTGGCGCAAGAAGGATATTTAGCCCCTAATAAAGTGCTGGAGTTAGAGCGCCAACAATTGCAACTCAAAGCCTCCATTTTGGAAGACGAAGGTAATTTATTGCGGATTAAAAAGCAGATTTCTGAGCAACAAGAAAAATTGCACCCTTATGATTTTGACTTAGCCAATACAGAGATTAAATCACCGGTAGATGGAGCAGTAGTAAATCTCACTATCTTCACTAAGGGTGGAGTCGTGAGCCCAGGTCAAAAACTGATGGAAGTCATTCCTCAGAAAGACTCCTTGATGGTGGAGGGGCAGTTACCAGTTCATTTAGTGGACAAGGTTCACGTAGACCTACCAGTAGAAATGATGTTCACCGCCTTTAATACCAACCGTACACCACATATACCCGGGGTATTGATTTCTGTTGGTGCCGATCGGATCGTTGATGAGAAAACTGGTAACCCTTATTACAAGATTCAGGCAGTGACTACCCCAGCAGGCAATAAATTGCTTGGTGATTTGAAGGTTCGACCAGGGATGCCGGTGGAGCTATTTATTAGAACGGGTGAGCAGTCGATGATGACGTATTTGCTCAAGCCCGTGTTTGATAGAGCTCACTCCGCAATGCGGGAGGACTAGAGCCTTGAAGGTATTTAAGCTTTCGATCGGCGCCACTGCCTTATTAGTACTATTGCTTGGTACTAGGTCAGCATCAGCACTTAATCTCATAGAATCTTATGAAATGGCGTTGCGAAATGATCCAACTTATCGTTCTGCGACAAAAGATTTCGAAGCTGGCATGGAAAATGACACAATTGGTCGCTCAGCCATACTGCCAAAGTTAGGGGCTAGCTATAACCAAAACGCCAATAAAGCCACTCAATGGGGAGCTCAATACACTGGTGGTCCCAACGTATCCTATAACTGGAATTATCCAAGTAATTATTCTTATGTACAGTTAACCCAACCTATTTTTAGTCTGGAAGCGTATGCAAGGTGGCGCCAAGGCATTGCTCAAGCTGACTTAAGTCAATCCAAATACCTATACAACACACAAGATTTGCTGATTAGGGTTTTACAGGCCTACACCGATTTACTCTATGCGATGGATCAGTTCAGTTTTCAAACAGCAGAGCGAGATGCTTTTTTAGAACAATATAAAGTCGCGAAAAATCTCAATAAAAATGGCGAAGCTGCTATGACTGACATCTTAGAAGCTGAAGCTTCCTATCAGGTGGCTGAAGCTAAAGTGGTTGATGCCAAAGATGCAGTAGAAAATGCCAAGCGTAAATTGGATGGCATTATCGGTGAGCCCATTGATAAGCTTAGTAGTGTTGCTAAATTATCAGGTAATTTCAATTACATTAATTTAGTGACCAGCCGTTTTGAGGATTGGAAAGAGAAGGCCTTATCGACTAATGCTGAGCTTAAAGCTGCTGCCAATAATATCGAGATTGCAAAGCAGGAATATCGCAAGAACCATGCTGGCCACTATCCTGTAGTCAATTTTATTAGCGCACTATCAAGTCAAACGTCTAATACGGTCACCAGTATTAACCAAACCTTTAATCAAGGCTACGTTGGAGTTCAAGTCAATCTTCCGCTTTATAGTGGCGGTGAGATTAATGGGCGAAGTAGTCAGGCTTATGCAAATTTTGAAAAAGTCCAAGCGGATTACGATGTCACTAAAGAAAAAGTCATTACCGAATTGCGTAAACAATACGACGCGGTAGTTTCTGGAAAACAAAAAATAGTAGCCTTAACTGCAGCTCAAGATTCAGCAACGCAATTAGTCAAAGCCATGCGCAAAAGTGTGCAAGCAGGGGAGCGCATTAATGTAGATGTGTTGCTTGCTGAGAAGGGGCTATTTAATACGCGCCGAGATTTAGCCCAAGTCAAATATAACTATCTCTTAGCCTACCTTAAGCTGAGTCAACTCGGCGGTACTCTAGAGGTCGAAGACTTCCAGAAGGTAGCCTCTTACTTTAGGTAAGGCCTTAGCTAAGCTTTCCTTATGCAGCCAAAATCTGTAAATGGGCTGCATTGAGGTGAGTTGTCACCCCAATTAAATCCACCAAATCTACCCCACTTGAATTAGTCGCTAGATGCGTTCCGGCCGTACCCTGAGTAATTTCTGCAATATGCAGACCTTTATCTGTACCCATATATTCAACTAAGAAATGTGAGCCGCTAGCTACGCTAGCACCAAAGGTCGCATAGGTATGACCAGTTCCTGAGGTGGCAAAGTCTGCTATCAGCGCTCCTACGTTAGCAAACGTTTTGGTGCCGCCTACATCAATGACATCAACACCATTTGTTTTAACGGTAAATGCACTGCCGCCAGTAACAGCCTGTATGCCAGGAGTAACAGCGACGTTATTTCCTTGGGTCAGCCCACTAAAAAGGTTCGTCAAGCCATTTAATGAGCTAGAGCTATTAGCAAGTTGAAGATTGTCTGTTGCGAGGAATCCAGTTACTTTGTCTAAATTTAACAAATTCACACCAACATTGTGAACCATCGTATCTGATGTCGTGTGGTAGTTAAGGTTAATCGTGTTAAGACCCTCGAGGCCATTGATGACATCCGTTCCAGCAACGCCAATAATGTTATCTGCATTAGCTGTACCAAGGATATTGAGTTTCAATGGTTCATATACACCCATGAGCATCAGGATAGATTGATCTGCAACAGATTGGGCGGCAGAAATATTTAATGCAAGTCCAGCATCACTTTGGGTAATGCTATAGATTTGGTTGATCCCAGCATTAAGGGCATCTAATGCCCCCACTATTGCTTGGCTAGAGTCGTAAATAATAATTGGAGTTGTATTTGCTAGAGAGAATTTTGTAACATCAGTCAATGTTTGCAAAGGCTGGAGATGGTAGCCAAGGGTATCCATCAAATGCAAGTCGGCGGCAGTTAGGTACTGATAGGCGCCATTGATGCCAGGGTTATAAAATTCACTAAAGGCATCTCTGGACGTGTTGTAAACCGTTTGACTGCCTCCGGTAGGAATGCCGTTATAGAAGTCGCTTGGATCAGAGCTAATGCCAAAATAGGCTAGTTTGGTAATACCACCGTCAATCGAAAAATAGGCTGTTTGCGACGGAATGCTAGAACTAAAGAGCATTTTCCCTGGAGCTGTAAAGCGAAATAAATCAAATACGTCAGGTGCTGAGCCATAGGGCACTCCACCAAGGGCATGGTGAAGTTCATGTAGGACTACACCAGTGATGTAATTGGGGTCAATATCTGTTGCAAAGGTCGCGCTAGCATCTAATGCGGTAGCCGTTGGAGATACCCACCCCCAGAGTTTTAGTTGGGCATTCCACACTGCAACACTAGATTGAGACTGAACACTAGTTCCTGCCGGCAGATACTTAAAAGTTCCCGATAGTTTGCTTAATACGGAAGCATAACTTTCATAAAGGCCTGTAGTTGGTCCAGCACCTGCACCTCCGCCAGTCCCCGAGTTGGTAATGCCGATATTGACTGTTATTTGATCTGTTATGAGGTTAGCAATGGTCTGAGCTGCACCCATAGCTGCATTTTGAAATGCGGATGAACCGACGACAGTGCTGTCCCAAACAAGATTAATCTTAAATCCACTAGAACCTGTGATTAAGGTGGCCCCTGGTGCAACTGCTGCAGCTGTCGCTGGTGCAGTTGGTGTGCTACCGGCATTAAAAAAGATGGGCGTAGGTTGAAAGGGCAATAACGATTTGTTGTCTAGATCAAATCCAGATTCAAATAACGAGTTTTCCTGCTCGTGTACATTTTTCACTTAAGTCTCTCTATTCACTTAGAATTTTGAAGGGCCCAGACATTACTTAAATTTAACTGATCCATTCAAAAAATATACTGTAAAACGAGTAAATCGATATTTAGGCATCAAAATCGTCTAAAAACAACTTTTCCAACCTGTTTTACCCCTTTTTATTGTATTTTTTTCATAATGAGCTCTATTTATGGCTTTTTATGTTGCTTTGCAACAAATAGTTCTTGCATGACTAGGAAAAACTTCTTAGAATGGTGCATCGCAACAAATTTTACCCATTTAATTTAATAAGGAAAAAATCATGACACAGAATCTATTAAACGACCAACTCGTACAAGCTCAAGCAAAAGCTGTTGAAAACGCTAAGTATTTAGCTCAAGTAGCTATGGATAGCGCACAAGAATTAGCTGAGATCAATCAAGCAGCAGCTAAAGATGCTTTATCTGCAGCTCAAGATGCCAGCACACAGTTATTGGCTATTAAAGATCCACAACAATTATCAAAATTGGCACAGCCAGAAGCTGCTCAAGAAGTTGCTAAGTACGCTGCAGCTTATCAAGCTAAAGTAAACAAAGTAGTTCGTAACAGCAACAAAGAAGTAGCTCAAGTAGTTGACGCTTCTATTGATGATGCACGTGATGATTTGGTTAAATTCGTTAAAGAATCTACCAAGACAGCACCAGCTGGTTCAGAGGCTTTTGTTTCTGCATTTAATACAGCATTTGAAACATCACTCCAACAGTTTGATCAAATTCGCGCTTCAGCAACTGACGCATTTGCAAACTTTGAAAAGAGTTTTGATTCTGCATTGGCTAACATTCAAGGCCAAACTGCAGTTGCTAAGCCAGCCGCAAAAAGCCGCAAAGCTGCTTAATTAGTTTTTACCTGCTTTACTGAAAGTCGCCTCCGGGCGACTTTTGCTTTTTCTGGGCACCTGGTTTGCCTGCCACCATTGCTTTATTTCTCCCTGGTTCATTTCCCTGATTTAACTCTATGACTTGACGCGTAAAAACGACACTCATTAATTATTATTCACAACTTCACAACTTCAGTAGTTGTGTGGTATAGTAATTACTCGAAAGGAGTGCTATGAAAAGACTGGTGCCAAAAACCCACCAAGCGATTGAGTGGGTAGGGAAGGGGTTGAGTGCTGCTCAGGCAGCGAGAAAGATGGAAATCTCAGAATCTAGTGTTTACGCAGCACTCAGAAAAGTAAAAGCAAAAGATTTGGGTTGTTGTCCAACTTGTGGTCAGAAAGTTAGGAAATAGAATGAAAAAAATATTACTAGCAGGTGTCTGTATATGCGTAGCAGCCTTTGCTTATGCTAATTCAACCAAGGATTCGTCAGCATTGATGGCACAACAGTGTAAGATTTCTGCAGAGACTGTGGCAGCCTTGAAGACTTTGCAATACGGCAATACGGCCATCCGTAAAGATGTTGCGAGCTTGATTTCAACTACGTTAAAGGTACAAGATAATCGGGAGATCGCTCAGAAAGCCATGAATCTGATGGTAGACGATAAAGCAAAAGACGCTAGTACTCTTGAGATGAAATACTGCTCATAAGATGATCTTTATGAATCAGGCAAATCAATGCTAATGATTTCAGTATTAGCTATGAGCTGTTGATGCCTCAGCCATGCGAATGCCCTGATTGCGGTAACCCTCGAGCACTGATGCATGACTGCCAACATTGCGGTAGTCAGGCTATTCCCATATTGCTTGGCGATACGATTGAGTTCAACTTAAAAAGAGGTAGTCCAAGCGCTGAAGAAGCTTTGGATCGCTTGACTCATTATTTATGGCGTGCCAGTGATGTGGGCGTTAAAGCCATCCTACTCATTCATGGTTATGGTGCCAGCGGTCAAGGTGGAAAAATTAAATGGGCTGTGCACGAAGCCCTTGAAAACAATTATTTCTCTGATCGAGTGGATGAGTTCTATTTTGGTGAGGACGTTGCTTATGGCAGTGATTCATATCATGTCTTATTAAGAAGGCGGCCCAGCTTAAAGACTCACCTAAAGCTTTTCAAAGAAGGAAATGCCGGCATGAGCGTTTTATTGTTGGGTAACAATACATAGTTGCTTAAAATGGTACATGCAGTCATTTTCTAAGAGCAATACCATGACAGCTATTAAAGGGCTTGCGCTTAGTTGGGGTGAAATGAAGCTCCTCAAGAATTCTGAGAGCATTATTTAAACTATCCTTTAAGCCCTCAGTAGCGTCTTATTCGGAATGCCATGTTGATTGAGTAAGGCTGAGCCATTTAGAGCAGCGATTTCTAAGAGCGTGATTGCACCGCAGACTTCAAAGCCAGCGCTTTGAATCAGTTTATTGGCCGCAATCAGCGTACCTCCAGTGGCTAAAACATCATCGACTATTAAGACTCGGGCACCCTGAGGCAGTGTTGATTGCTGGAGCTCTAGAGAATCATTGCCATATTCCAGGCCATAGGCTTCTTTGTGACTAGCCAAAGGAAGTTTGTTGGGTTTTCTGGCGAGTGCCAAGCCCTTATGAGCATGGTGAGCAAGTGCAGAACCAAAGATAAAGCCTCTAGATTCAATTCCTAAAATATGGGTGTAATCAAAAATCTTGGCTAGATCCGTTAATTGTGCAATCGCCTCTTTAAAAGCGGCTGGATTGGCCAAAAGTGGGGAGATATCTCGAAAGAGGATTCCTGGCTTTGGAAAGTTCGGGACTCCGGGTAGATAATCTAATAAATTCATTATTGACTGACATGAAAACAGAATTACTCATTATTACCGCATTAGAGTCCGAGCTCAAGCGTGCAGCATTGCCGCAGGGAGTGGGCATTGTTTATTCTGGCATCGGCAAAATCAACGCTACACTCACTACACTCAAGGCCATACAAGAACTACAGCCCAAAAGAATTTTAAACTTTGGGACTGTCGGCAAAGTCAATCCACACCTGCATGGCTTGCTAGAAATTGCTAGAGTGATTCAGCGGGATATGCATACCGAACCCTTGGCGCCAAGAGGGCGAACACCATTTTGCCCAAGACCGCCTGAATACCTTTCGATGGGTGGAGAACATTTGTGCGGCACTGGTGATAGTTTTGTGACGGCACACGATCCTTGGTTACATGAGCAAAAAGTAGATGTGGTTGACATGGAGTTATTTGCCATTGCTGCTGTCGCTCATGATTTGGGGGTTCCATGGCAGTCATTCAAATACATTACGGATGATGCGAATGAAGACTCCGGAAATGACTGGCAAGAAAAAGTGCATCATGGCCAAGAGCTTTTTTTAGACAAACTCAAAGATGTATTGAAGTTTTAATCAAGGTAACACATGAATTCTGAAAAACCTTGGCTGAAGAACTATCCAGCAGGAGTACCTCACGAGATTGAGCTTACTCACTATCAATCTTTGGTAGAGATCTTTGAGGAATCTTTTCAGCGCTATCCCAAGCGCTCTGTCCTGGAGTCGATGGGCAAAACTTTGACCTATCGTGAACTCGAACTCTTATCAGAGGATTTTGCTGCTTATCTGCAAACCTTGGGTCTTGAGCCTGGATCTCGTGTAGCGATCATGTTTCCCAATGTCACCGAGTATTTAGTGGCAATGTTGGGAACATTACGGGCAGGTTTTGTAGTGGTGAATGTTAACCCCTTATATACATCAAGAGAGCTTGAGCATCAACTCAAAGATAGTGGTGCTGAGGTACTTGTCATGCTCGAAAATTTCTGCCACATCTATCAAGCGATTGCAGCACAAGTTGTATTAAAGAAAGTGATTGTCAGTAGTCTTGGTGAACTCCAGGGTATGAAAGGTGTCCTCATCAACTTGATGGTGCATAGGGTGAAGAAGCTTGTGCCTCCATGGGATTTTCCTTGCATCAGATTTAAAAAGGTCTTAAAAATCGGGAAGATTCGTTCCTTTACTAGACCCAGCATCAACTTAAACGACATTGCCTTTTTACAATATACCGGTGGCACCACAGGGATTTCTAAAGGAGCCATTTTGCTCCACAGAAATTTATTAGCGAATCTGATGCAAATTGAAGCTTGGTTAGAGCCATGCCTGAAGCATGCTAAGCAAGAGCAACTTGTTTTCTTATGCGCATTACCACTAACTCATATTTTTGCCTTAACTGCCTGCGCCTTATTGGGTCTTCGCAAAGGTGGCTTATTAATTTTGGTCCCAAACCCTAGAGATATTTCTGGTTTTATTAAGATGCTGATAAAACATCCTAATATCAATATCTTCCCAGGAGTAAATACTTTATTTCATGCGCTCATTCATCGTCCAGAGTTTCTTAAAGTCAAATTACCCCATTTACTAGTTACTATCGGTGGCGGTATGGCTGTCCAAAAAAAGACTGCTGATTTGTGGCAAAAATTCACTGGCATTCCGATTGCTCAAGGCTACGGTTTATCTGAGACCTCACCAGTAGTATCTGTGAATACACCCCTTGTTGAAAGTTTTAATGGCACGATTGGTATGCCTATGCCAAGTACGGATGTCATCATCTTAGATGATGATGGCATTGAATTGCCTAATGGCACACCAGGGGAGATTTGCATCAAAGGTCCTCAAGTGATGGCTGGCTACTGGAATCAAGCCGAAGAAACAAAACGATTTACTACGGTAGATGGCTTCTTCAAGTCTGGTGATATTGGCATTATTAATGA
>CAIMXN010000167.1 GCA_903845455.1 uncultured beta proteobacterium
ATCAATTGCCCGTATTGAAGAAAAACTCCTCAGTCTTGGCGAGAAAGAAATTGCCAGCGAACGTATTGGTGAATTAGTGATGCGTGAACTCAAACGTCTAGATAAAGTAGCTTACATTCGTTTTGCTTCTGTCTATAGAAGCTTTGAAGATATTGAATCGTTTGAGAGCGCGCTCAAAGAGTTGAAGTAAGTCTTAAAACTAACGATGTTTTCTTGATAAGAAACTTGAGTCGAATTTAGTAGGGAATATCATTTTCTATAGGATGTAGATTACTTATCTACAAAACCACTTCAAGACCCTTCCGTTCTATTAAAGACAAGATTTTTAGGGACGTTCCGCTTGGTTTTTTGTCTCCAGCTTCCCATTTTTGAATGGTTGATAAGCTTGTATTAATTGCTAGAGCAAAAACAGCTTGGCTCAATTGAGCTTTACTACGAAGCTGCTTGATTCGTCTTGGAGTCATTGCCTTCACTTCAAGGTGGCGTAGAGCTTCAAATTCAGCCATACTTTTTTTAGTAATAACCCCAGCCTTATGAAGACCTTTGACAGTATTTGTCATCTCTTCAATAATTCGACTTTTTATTTTATTTGTCATTATTCATTAACTCCTTTAGTTCGCCAGCAAAGATAGAAGCTTCAATTTCTAGATCGGATAAGTGAAATAACCTTTTCGCTGTTTCTTGTAGATATATCAATTCATCATCAATAACATTACTTTTTTCATTTTTTGTAAAGCCAAAAAGAAAAAACCACCTTCTTAAAAACTTGCTTGCTACTAAAACGCGAGAACTGGATCTTTTCCCCATTCCCGCGAGGGCAATTCTCTTCTTCAGTACATTGCCTCCAAGGTCGGCGTCAATCAGACCTGCTGCCATTTCAGTAATTGCAAAAAGTAAATCCTGATCTTTTAGATCTGTTTTCTTCATCCATCTCGCAAATGTTTTTGTCTTGAAAGCACGTTTTTTGGGCACTAAAAAACTATACCACTTGGTACGTTAGTTAAATAATACCTCTTTTCCCGACCAAGGAATAGGGGCTGATTATGCAGCCACATTTGATGTTGTTAATTATTTAAAAACAGACCAAGATATAGCGGAATATCTTAAGGTAGTGCAGGAGGATGGTGCCCCAGCTTCATTTTGTCTCGAATGCCTCAAGTTTGAAGATTGGCAAAGGAGGAGGTCATCACGTCACGGGATGACCCCGTTACTTCGTATCCTTTTCGAGTGGGTGCTTCGCTAGGTAAGCACCGTCTTGGCCGCTAATGCCAATAATTAACGCTTTTTTGCTGCCAATTTATTTTAAAACTACAAAGATAGATTTGGTGATGTCATCAACACTACCCGTGCCATTAACCTTGCGATAAGCAGGCGCTTTAACTTTGTCATTAGTACTACTTTGTGTAGCCCAGCTTGAGTAGTATTCAACCAATGGACGGGTTTGGTCGTTATAGACTTGTAAGCGTTTGCGTACAGTTTCTTCTTTATCGTCATCACGCTGAATTAAAGCTTCACCAGTGACATCATCCTTATCTACGACTTTTGGAGGATTAAAGGTAACGTGATAAGTACGACCGGATGCTGGATGAACACGGCGTCCACTCATGCGATCAATAATGGCATCGAATGGCACATCGATTTCTAAAACGTAATCAATTGGCACGCCAGCATCTTTCATAGCTTGTGCTTGGGGAATTGTTCTGGGGAAGCCGTCAAAGAGATATCCTTTGCTGCAATCAGGCTGAGTGAGGCGATCTTTGACTAAGCCAATGATGATGTCATCAGAAACAAGACCACCAGCGTCCATAATTTTTTTGGCAGCAATGCCAAGCTCCGTACCTGCTTTAACTGCAGCACGTAGCATATCGCCAGTAGAGATTTGCGGAATGACAAATTTTTCGCAAATGAACTGGGCTTGAGTGCCTTTGCCTGCACCTGGTGCACCGAGCAGAATCAACCGCATTGTTTTCCCCTTAGAAGACTTTTTATTGTCCTGTATTTTTACTGCCTAGCTTAGGACGTCTTCCTAGGATTATCCCCGAGTACCAAAATAAGGCTTAAATAGGCTTTTAAGCCTTCCAGCTTGACCGAACACGTTCTAAGTCTTCTTCTGTATCTACGCCTGCTGGCGGTGCCTCAGAAGCTACGTGAACCTGAATGCGGTAGCCATTCCAGAGTGCGCGCAGCTGTTCGAGTGATTCTGCTTGTTCTAGGGGTGCTGGCTCTAGGCGGGTATAGGCTTGTAAAAAGTCTGCGCGGTAGCCATAAATACCAAGATGGCGTAAATGCTGAGTAGGCACTCCAACTTTTGCATCTCTAACAAAGGGAATATTGGCTCGAGAGAAGTACATTGCCTCACCCGAGCGATTGAGAACAACTTTAACAACATTGGGATTAGTAAGTTCAGATTGATCTTCAATCGCTACGGCCACAGTTGAGATTGCGCAACTAGGATGATCTGCTAAAGCTTGTGCCACTTGATTAATCATTGCTACTGGAATTAAAGGCTCATCACCTTGGACGTTCACAACTAGGGCGTTATCAGGAAGTTTGAGCTGTGCCGCAACTTCAGCAATGCGATCAGTGCCAGTAGGGTGGTCATCACGGGTGAGCAAGCATTCGATGCGATGTTCATTGCAAGCCGCTTGAATTTCGAGTGAATCTGTAGCAACGATCACGCTTTGTGCTGCGGACTGCATGGCACGCTCAGCAACGCGAACGACCATCGGCTTGCCATGAATATCCGCTAATGGTTTGCGAGGTAAGCGAGTAGACCCAAGACGCGCAGGAATAACGACTAGAAATTCAGGGGTCTTAGATGACTTACTCATGTTGAGGTTTGTTTAGGCAAGCTCATCAGCTTCAAGGCTGCGCGCTTCATCCACC
This sequence comes from uncultured beta proteobacterium, assembly GCA_903845455.1. GTDB lineage: Bacteria > Pseudomonadota > Gammaproteobacteria > Burkholderiales > Burkholderiaceae > Polynucleobacter. Next base: position 2,887 of record CAIMXN010000167.1, read on the forward strand.
AGCATGACTGGAATGTCATTGCGAATAGGGTAAGCAAGACGATCTGCCTTACAAATCAATTCTTGTTTTACAGAATCTAAATGCACTGGGCTCTTGCATAAGGGGCACACCAAAATTTCGAGTAAACGCTTATCCATGATGAGTCTTTATCTTTGATATTTTCATAAGGTGTATTGGTTGGGGTCTGGTCTTTGCAAGATGGATTGCATCCATTGGGAGAGTGCATCAGGAATAGTGACCGACATCGGTACAACCCAAATACGCTCATCAGTAATTCCAGCACATTTTACGGCATCCTTTTCAGTAATGAGGATGCATTTAGCATCAATGGCATTAAAAAACTGGGCTGTGAAAGTGCTGTGATCGGGCAGAGGGGTACATTTAGCAAGAATGCCCTCTTTTTTCAATGAAGCAAAAAAGCGCTGTGGATTACCAATTGCTGCAACAGCGGTCATTTCCTGAGGTAAGTATTGCTCAGCAATGCTTACTAGTGACTGTTGTGCGTTGACATTGTTCAGTTGATAAGCCAAGCTTAGCTGTGGACTCAAAGTGAAATTACGACGTCCTTGAAAATAGTCATGAACCTCTGTGGGCTTTGACGATTTCTCGGCTGTCATGAGCGTAGCATCTCGGTCACGCTTTTCAGGCTCGCGCAATGGTCCGGCGGGCAATAAAAAACGATTACCTTCGCCACGTTCATCGCGCACCACAAACTCGATATCTCTACCACCTTCCCTGGCTGGCCAGCGAGATAGTCCAGTGTGTTGCAGGCCATCATCACTCACGATCACGTTCACTTCAGGATGATGTTTTAAGAGAGCCGCAATAGTCTCTTTGCGTTTTGGATAAATCCAGATTGGGAATTGATTGTTAGTGCGCCTAGCAATGAGTACGGGTTCATCCCCGACGATACTGGGATCAGAGTCGCTGGTTACTGGTGTTGGCGAGTTCACAGCCACATTGCTTTGAGCGCCATATCCGCGAGAAATGATTCCAGGTTTCCAACCGAGTTCGTTGAGCTTTTGCGCTAGCGCAATCACGATCGGTGTTTTACCGGTACCACCAACACGAATATTGCCAACAATAATGACTGGCACCGCAACCGGTTTTTCATAAAAGATGCGAAGGTCGGCAACGAGTTTGCGCACGCGCAGTGTTAAGCCATAAATCCACGATAGTGGCCATAGTAAAAGACTAGCTGGACCACGCCTCTCCCAAAATATTGGTGCTGTGCGAAAGTACTTGGCAAAAGACATGGTTAATTTACTTTTTAGATTGACTACTAAAAATAATATTGGAAAGATTGGCGTCACGCGCAGCTTCTAGGGCACTCATGACTGCTTGATGAGGTGCCCGTGCATCGGCATCAATGTTCACCTGCATAGTCTGAATACCATCTTTACTCGAAGAGTTTTGAGTTAATTGGGTGAGTGCATTGCCTAATTGTGCGCGCTCAGTTACTTTGCCATTGACTGCGTATCTGCCATCGCGACTCACAGCAATATGAATTTGCTTTACTTCATTTTGACTTTCCACTCCGCTCGCAGTGGGTAAAGTGATTGCCAATTCTTGATAGCGCGTAAAAGTAGTGGAGATCATTAGAAAAATGAGCACCACCAAGAGTACGTCAATGAAGGGGATGAGATTAATCTCGGGTTCTGGGTGGGTGTTAGCCATACTAAAAGTACCGAGTGAGAATCCACTGCGCTTGCTTTGGTGAGAACTGAGCCAGCTCATGAGTTGCTTGGATAGAGCTTCTTAAAAATCTGCCTGGTGAATTCTTCGCATTCGCGTTGGCGTTGATTGGCCATTGCCCGTAATCCGCGCCATGCTGCTAATGCAGGAATCGCAATCAATAAACCAAAAGCCGTGTTGTAAAGCGCTACTGAAATACCGTGCGCCAATTGTTGTGGGCTACCAGTATTACCAGCGATTGCACCTTGGCTTCCAAAGATTTCAATCATGCCCACTACAGTCCCAAAAAGACCCAGTAGGGGGGCAATGGTAGCGATCGTTGCTAAAGCACCAAGGTAACGATCTAGCTTTAAGAAAGTGCTTTGGGCTAGCGCTTGAATTTCCTCTAAAGCCGTATCTGAGCTGTTTCCTAAGGATTTTTCTAATAATGCACAAGCTAACAGGGGAGCCGCTGGGGAGCTTTGCGCTAATTGGTTCATTGCTAAATCAGAAACCGATTTTTGCATAGAGAGTTGATTTGTCAGGCTAAAAGCAGTCTCGAGAGTACTTTTTGGGAGAATATTGACTCGTCGAAGATACCAAGCACGCTCTATGGCAATTGCTAGGCCCAGGATAGAGATAATAAGAAGGGGCCAAATTGGCCAGCCGGCAGACAGTAAGATGGAGTACATAAGCTCAGTACTTTAGCTGAATTGCGAAGTGGTTTTAGGAAAGCTAGCCTGTGGATAACTCTGTGCAAAACTTTTTTCATAGAGCGTTGTAAGTCCTTGATTGATGGTAAAGCTAGGGAAAACGAGTAGGAAATGTCTGTCATAGGGATTAATATATTTCTATATAAATCAATGACCTATGGTTATTTTGTTGGATTTATGAGACGTTTTGGGTCAGCGAATACTTACTTAAGACGGTGAAGCTAAGGGGAATGGGCTTCTGTGGATATTTATCTTCATCTAAGCCATATACCCGTGTAACAAAAGAGAAAAAATGTCGGAAATATCAAGGGAAATTCTGAGTGTTGGCGATCTAAACCGCGCCATTGCGAGCTCTTTAGAGGAGCACTTCGATACCCTTTGGGTGAGCGGGGAGATTTCCAATTTCAAGGCATATGACAGCGGGCACTGGTACTTTTCCTTAAAGGATGAAGAGGGGCAGATACGTTGTGTGATGTTCCGTGGTCGTAATGGTCAGGTAGGTTTTATGCCCCAATCGGGCGATTTAGTGGAAGTTGCAGCCAACCTCAGTTTTTATGTACCTAGAGGGGACATTCAGCTCACGGTTCAAAGCATGCGCCGTGCAGGTGTGGGTGGTCTTTATGAAGCTTTTTTAAAGCTCAAGGCTAAATTAGCTAAAGAGGGTTTGTTTGAGGCTGAGCGTAAACGGGAGCTCCCCACACACCCTAGAGCGATTGGTATTGTCACCTCGTTGCAAGCAGCAGCATTGAAAGATGTCCTGAGTACCTTAGAGAGAAGAGCTCCGCATATTCCGATTGTGATTTACCCAACCTTGGTTCAAGGCCCCGAGGCCCCTGCTGGAATTATTTTTGCATTACAAGCCGCTGCAAAAGAAGCGGCAGAAGGCAAGTCAGAAGTTGATGTGATTCTGCTGGTGAGGGGTGGAGGAAGTATCGAAGACCTTTGGGCTTTTAACGACGAGAGACTTGCTTATGCTATCGCGCAGTCACCTATTCCGATAGTTAGTGGCGTTGGTCATGAGACCGATGTAACGATTGCTGATTTTGTGGCAGACCTGCGGGCACCTACCCCAACTGGCGCCGCAGAATTAGCCGCGCCAAGACGAGATCAAATGTTGCAAGAGTTAGATGCCATAGCACAAGCGCTGTTGCAACGGGTTTCTCAAAGGGTTGAGCGTGAGGCGCAAACCTTAGATCAATTGGCATTAAGACTGAGTCATGCATTACCGAATCCTGATCGGATGCGCGAGCAAATTGGCCATTGGCAGCAGCGCCTTAATCAAGCGTGGTTAGTCAGGGTCGAGAATTGGAAGCGCAATCTAGGCCATTACCAATCTCAACTGGAAATGCTTAATCCTCAGAGGACTCTAGAGCGTGGGTATGCAGTCATCCTTACTCAAGGGGATGTGGTGAAAAACGAAGAGCTTAAAGCGATTCGTAATCCAAAAGAACTAAGAGTGCGCGCAAAATATCAAGTGAGGCTGGCCGAAGGTCAAGCTGAAGTGCTATTGGCTGAGGTGTCTGAAAAGCCCTAAAGAAGTCCTAGTTATTATACAAAAAAATAACTGTATAATAACTAGATATGAGCCAATCTCTATATAAATCTTTATCCTTATCTGCGCAGACAGCCTATGCTGAATTGCAGGATCAGTTGCGTATTCAAAAAATTGATCAATTGAGATCTTTGCCGGGGTCTTTCCATCGTCAAACCCATAAAGGTAAACCTTATGTATATTTTAGTTATCGAGATATCGATGGCAAAGGTCGCATGGCTTATGTGGGACCAGAGGATAAAAGAGTCTTAGAGCTTATTGATAAGCATTTGGCAAAAAAAGCTCACGTTGCAGTAGAAGGCATAAAGGCTCAGGCTAGATCTGCAGAAGCCCTTGGCTGCATGGGTACGTTAACGAAACATTACCGCGTCATTAATCGCTTAGAACAGTATGGGTTTTTTGGGGCAGGCGGAATTTTGATTGGAACCCATGCCTTTTTAGTTATGGGGAATATGCTTGGCGTTCAGTGGACATCTTCCAATAAGACGATGGATGTTGATTTTGCTCATGCCGGCAAAAATGTCTCGGTAGCACTAGGGGCAAACGTAAAGATATCTGTTCATGACGCTTTGACATCGCTGGAGATGGGGTTATTGCCAATCGCGGAATTCTCTGGGAAGACGGGTGCTCAGTATCGCAATCCAGCAGATCCAGAATTGCGTTTGGATTTTGTAACACCAAAAACGCGTAGTGGTGGGCCAGTGGTCTTGCCAGATCTTGGTCTGGCATTGGAGTGTTTGAAGTTTATGGAGTATTCATTGGTTCAGACTACTCAGGCAGTTTTAATATCTAAAGAAGGGGGCTGTATCGTTAATATTCCAGCGCCTGAAAGATACGCCATTCATAAATTGATTATTTATGGTGAGCGTCCAATCGCAGAGCGAGTAAAAGCCAACAAGGATTTGGGGCAGGCAGCAGCGATTTTTCAAGCTTTATTTGATGTGGGTCAAGCTGACCAGATACGGGTCGCCTGGTTAGATGCGCTTTCTAGGGGGCCTGGGTGGGTAAAAAGGCTTGAGCAGGGAAAAGCCGCATTATTAAAACAATATCCAGGATTATTACCCTTACCAAATTAATGCGCTAGCACACAATTTCCTAAAGAATGTTTGGCTCTATTTGTAGCTCAACTCCAAAGCGCTCTTTGACTTTTTTCTGAATGGTGCTTGCAAGCTCCAAAATATCGTTTGCAGTGGCGCCACCATGATTGACTAAAACCAAAGCCTGTTTTTCATAAACGCCAGCAGGGCCAGACCGATAACCTTTAAAGCCACACTGATCAACCAGCCATCCAGCAGCAAGCTTTCGAGTGCCAGTGGCATCTGGATAAGAAACTAGACTCGGATGCTGGGCTAAAAGGTTTTCATACTGTGCTGTGTCAACAATTGGATTTTGAAAAAAACTACCAGCGTTCCCGATCACCTTAGGGTCTGGCAGTTTACTTTGACGGATGTTGCAGACCGCAGCAAAAATCTCTTGAGCGCTGGGAGATGGATGATTTAAAAATTGTCTAGCTAGATCGGCATAAGTTAAGCGCGGTACCCATACTTTTGGAATACTAAAAACGACCTTTGTCACGATGTAGCGTCCAGGATTCTTCTTAAAGTAGCTATCGCGATAGGCAAAGTGGCAATTGGTTTTACTCAGAGTGACAAAGGTTTGCCCTTTGCAGTCAAATGCTTCTACGGAGTCTAAGTAATCTGCAACTTCAGCGCCATACGCGCCAATATTCTGAATGGGGGCTGCGCCAACTGTGCCTGGTATGAGGGCTAGGTTTTCTAGCCCAGGTAGATTGTGTTCTAGCGTCCAAACCACAAGGTCATGCCAGTTTTCGCCAGCACCTACTGCAACTTCAGTGAAAAGATCATTGCTATCGATAATTTCTCGGCCAGTAATGTTCATGAGTAGGGTGCTACCACTGAGGGTATTTGGGAGCACTACGTTGCTACCGCCCCCCAAAACTCGCCAGGCACTCCCTTGATTCAGAATGTCAGCCATTAGCCCTGTCAACTGATCGGGGGTGGTAATTTCGTAAGCAAGTTCAGCAATAGCGGGCAAGCCAAAAGTATTTCTGCTTTCAAGGGGTAATTTTGAGAGTGGCTGAGGGGCTTGGGGCGCATTTTTTGCACAGTTCATGCCACAATCTTATTCGTGTTCGGCAATTTCCATGAAAAAAGAACTTGCTGGCAATGCTAAAGCGCGTTTTTGGGTTTTAAGGTAAAAAATTAAAGGATTTGATATGCCAACATTTGATGTAGTTTGCGAACCAGACATGATTGAGTTAAAGAATGCGGTTGAGCAATCTAATAAAGAGATTACCAATCGATTTGACTTTAAGGGCTCGGATAGTCGCGTAGAGCAAAAAGATGAAACATTGATTTTATTTGGCGACGATGACTTTAAATTGGGTCAAGTGCGCGATGTGCTCTTTGGCAAGATG
>CAIMXN010000168.1 GCA_903845455.1 uncultured beta proteobacterium
CAGCCGGGTGGCTTTTTTCTTTTCTATCAGCATGGCCAATCACCCGATAAAGCTAATAGATAAAAGGACTTACCAAGGGTAATCACTAGTGCTGAATATGGTGAAACTTGATTAGTGTCAATGGTTGATAAGCTTAAATGTTTAAAAATCAATGGCCACCTTTTAAGTAGGTCGGTAAATGTTTTGATAAAAAGTATAAATGGGAGATTAGACATGGGTAGCGAGAAAACTGCAGGACCTTTAGGAGGTCGTTGGTTTCAGCTTCTGATCGGCATCGTATGTATGTCGATGATTGCAAACTTGCAATATGGTTGGACCTTATTCGTAAACCCAATTGATGCAAAGTTTGGTTGGGGCCGAGCAGCTATTCAAGTTGCGTTCACGATATTCGTATTAACGGAAACTTGGCTTGTGCCAATTGAAGGTTATTTAGTCGATAAGTTTGGTCCACGTCCAGTAGTTTTCTTTGGCGGCCTTCTATGTGGCATTGGCTGGATGATGAATGCTCATGCTGATACCTTGACCATGCTGTATACCGCTGCTGCAGTGAGTGGTGTTGGCGCTGGCGCTGTTTACGGTACATGTGTAGGTAACGCGCTCAAGTGGTTCCCAGATCGTCGCGGCTTTGCTGCTGGTATGACTGCCGCTGGCTTTGGTGCGGGCTCTGCGTTGACGGTGATTCCAATTGCCAAAATGATTGCAGAACAAGGCTACCAAGAGACTTTCTGGTTCTTCGGTATTGGCCAAGGTGCGATTGTTGTGATTTTGAGCCTGCTGTTATCTAAGCCTATCAAGAGTGCAATTACTGCTGCTAAAGCAAGCGTTAGCCAGACTCGCAAAGACTTCCGCCCAATGGAAATGGTTAAGCAGCCTGTGTTTTGGATCATGTACATCATGTTCGTGATGGTTGCAGCTGGTGGCTTGATGGCAACTGCGCAATTGGCTCCAATCGCTAAAGACTTCCAGATTGCTGGTGTTACCGTGAGCTTGATGGGATTAGCATTACCTGCTTTGACCTTCGCTTTGACGATTGACCGTGTATTGAACGGTTTAACCCGCCCATTCTTCGGTTGGGTATCTGACAAGATTGGCCGCGAGCAAACAATGACCATGTGCTTCACGTTTGAGTGTTTGGGTATTCTTGGTTTGTATTACCTCGGTCGCGATCCAGTGATGTTTGTTCTGTTGACTGGTCTCGTATTCTTTGCATGGGGTGAGATCTATAGCTTATTCCCATCAACCAATGCAGATACATTCGGCACAACTTATGCTGCAGGTAATGCTGGCCTCCTCTACACAGCGAAAGGCACTGCTTCATTGTTAGTGCCGCTCTCTAGCGTATTAGTGGCTACAACCGGTGGTTGGGAAGCGGTATTCTGGGTTGCCAGTATCTTGAACGGTACAGCGGCAATCTTGGCTTGGTTCGTATTGCGCCCAATGCGTCGCAAGTTGATCGAGCGTTCCGCTACGATGTAATTAAAGCTTCAGTAGTTCTTGAAAGGGGTCCAATAGGGCCCCTTTTCCTTTTATAGGCTCAAGAAGCAATTGCTATAAAATCAAGTAATCATGAATTCCCATCACCGCAAACTTGTCCACTGGCTTGCTGCAATAGCAATCGCGATGAGTGCGCTTACGCCAGCGCTTTCACAAGCGGTATCCCAGGCAAAGGGTGGTAACAGTTTTGGGATGGAGATTTGCTCTGTAGACGGCAGCAAAATGCAGGTCAATGTTCAGGGTAACCAGCAGACCGATCAAGCTCAATCTACGGAGCATTGTCCATACTGTGTTACCCATTCCAACATTACGCCAGTATTTAATACCAATCTGAGTTTTCAGGCACCACAAACTTTTGCGATGCTGCCGCAGCTTTTTTATCAATCACCTAAGCCTCTCGCAGTTTGGGTAACCCCACCTTCTGCGGCACCTCCAGTACAAGCCTAAACATTCTTAGGGCATAGCCTAGCTATGTATTTGGTAACAAGGCAATCAGTACGTTACCGTTAAATTGTGTGGAGTTTCAAATGAAATTGAAGAAAATCGGCATTGCCATGGCATTGTTATTACCAACTGCAGGAGTAATGGCTTGTGCTAGTTGCGGCTGTAGTCTAAATACCGATATTGGAACGCAGGGTATGGGTATGACGGGTGGTTGGACTTTAGATGTTCGTTATGACACTCTTAATCAAAATAAGTTGCGTTATGGCACGAAAGGTATTTCTCAAGCGCAGGCGGCCAACACGCCAAATCCAAAGACGGGACAAAATGCCGAGGTCGAGGGTTATACCCAAAACAATTATCTGACAGCTTCATTGGATTACAACGATGGTGAGAGCTGGGGGGTAACGGGGGTATTGCCATACATTATGCGTAATCACAGCACCTTTGGGACTTATGTAGAGGGAGACCCACTTCCCCCTGCATCTGGTGATGGAGCTTATAGCTCCAAAACGACTGGCATTGGTGACATGAAAATCATCGGTCGTTATTTTGGCTTTGCAGAGCAAAAGGATTGGGGCTTACAGTTTGGTGTGAAGTTGCCAACTGGGGCCAGAAATCAAACTGGAGCATTGACTGCCGGAGGTGCGGTTGCTGTTGACCCAGGTCTTCAGGCCGGCACTGGCTCGACGGATTTAATTGCGGGCATTTATAAATTTGGTTTTATGAATGGTTTAGAAAACTGGGGCTACTTTGCGCAGGCGCAATATCAAACTGCGGTGATGGTGCAGTCTGTGCCAGGCTCCTTAGTGTCTGCTGCTTACAGTGCTGGTGGAACATATAGACCTGGTAACGCAGTCAATGTTAATTTGGGAGTGAACTATCAAGGTTTTGAAAAGTGGGTGCCAACTCTGCAGTTGAACGTTCTTAACAAAACTGTTGATAGTGGTACTGCTGCAGATACCTGGGCTACTGGCGGAACCTTGGCCTACTTAACGCCAGGTATTTTGTATCGCTTAACTGAGCAGACTCAGGTTTATGCCAATGTCCAGTTACCTGTTTATCAAAATGTGAATGGAATTCAGTTGACCCCGTCTTATATTGCCTCTATGGGAGTGAGAGTCTTTTTCTAATTAATGACTTGATAAAAGCGGGGTAACTATTTCTTCGAGAAGTTTAGTATCGACCTTAGGATCACCAGTCATGCCATTCTTCCTGAGGATGCCTTGCTTATCGATAATGAATGTACTCGGTATGCGCCAGATTCTCCCGTAGCCTGAGTAGTTCATTTGTTTTTTATCTGCAGACAGAAAGGAATAGTGTTTCATGATCTTTTGGGCTTGTTCAATGTCGGATGGTTTATCCACACTAATTGCGAGTACTTCAAATCCTTTAGATTTATTTTTCTTTAGATAGGCTTCAATGATGGGCATTTCTTCTCTGCAGGGCTCGCACCAACTGGCCCAAAAGTTGATCAAAACAACTTTACCTTTATTGGTATTCAGTGAGAAGGCTTGGCCATCTAAAAGGGTTCCTTCTATATTGGGCGCAACTTGCCCAACTTCAACACCAGCAATTACTGCCTTGCATAAGCAAGCCGTCAGAAGGATTGAAAGAAGAAAACGGTATTTAAGCATTTTGATCAGTATTTCATGAAAAGATATTCACAGGAGAAGGTAATGATAAAGAGTAAAAAAGTGGGAAGTAAAAAAGCGGGAAGTAAACAAGTCTTAGTGTTAGGTATATGCACTGCCGTATTTTCATTTAGCGCTGCTATATATGCTCAGAGTGCCAAAGTAGGCGGTTTAGAAATCGAAAATGCCTATACCCGTGCTACTGTGCCAGGTCAGCCAGTAGCTGGTGGTTTCCTCAAGATTGAGAATAAAGGCACTGCCGATCAATTAATATCTGCAAGCTCTCCTGTCGCAGGTGAAGTACAACTACATGAAATGGCGATAGAAGGCAATGTCATGAAGATGCGTCAGCTTAAAGATATCCCTGTGCCCGCTGGCGGCGCAGTTGAATTAAAGCCAGGCGGTCTGCATTTGATGTTCATGAACATCAAGGCGCCTTTAACTGCCGGTGAGACTGTTTCAGTCAAACTCAAGTTTGCAAAAGCGGGGGAGGTTGAAGTGAAGTTTCCTGTCAAAGCAATGGGGAGTCATTCCCATTAATTTGTCGTAGTATTTTAAGGAAAAAAGCCCCCAGATTTTTTTCTGGAGGCTTTTCTTTTGCAACCGTAAGTTAAATGTAGACCATTAATCTAAATTCAAATCGGTTACAGCACCTTTACTTGCTGTACTCGCTAAACGAGCGTACTTGGCTAGCAAGCCACGGGTGTAGCGTGGTTTTGGTTGCACCCAAGTTGCACGACGCTTAGCAATCTCTTCATCACTCACATTCAGTTGAATGAGAAGTTTGTGGGCATCAATTGTGACCGAGTCGCCTTCATTGATCAGGGCAATCACGCCACCTACATAGGCTTCTGGAGCCACGTGGCCAACAACCATACCCCAAGTACCACCGGAGAAGCGACCATCGGTAATGAGGCCTACAGACTCGCCCAATCCTTGTCCCACTAAGGCGGAGGTAGGCGCCAGCATCTCGCGCATACCAGGCCCACCTTTAGGTCCTTCGTAACGAATAATGACTACATCACCATCTTTAATTTTCTGCTCCATGATAGCTTGCATAGCATCATCTTCAGAGTCAAAAACCCGGGCCGGGCCAGTGATCGATGGATTCTTCAGACCAGTAATTTTGGCAACACAACCTTCGGGGGAAATATTGCCTTTCAGAATGGCTAAGTGACCTTGTTTATACATTGGGTTAGCCAAAGTACGAATCACTTTTTGATCTGCACGCGGAACGGATGGAACATCTTTTAAGACTTCAGCAATAGTTTTGCCAGTAATGGTCATGCAATCACCATGTAACAGCCCACCGTCCAATAAGATCTTCATCACTTGAGGAATACCACCAGCTTGATGTAAGTCCGTTGCCAGGTAGGTACCAGATGGTTTCATATCCACCAGGACAGGAACCTGTTTACGAATGCGCTCAAAGTCATCAATCGTCCAATCAATTTCAGCAGCGCTGGTGATGGCAAGGTAATGCAAGACAGCATTAGTAGATCCGCCAACAGCCATGATGACGCTGACAGCATTCTCAATGGATTTCTTGGTAATGATGTCGCGTGGGCGTAAGTTGTTTTTGATGGCTTCAACCAAGACACGTGCTGACTCGTGCGCGCTAGCCACTTTTTCTGCATCTTCATTGGCCATGGTTGAAGAGTAGGGCAGGCTCATACCCAAAGCCTCAAAAGAGGAGCTCATCGTATTGGCTGTATACATACCACCGCAAGAACCACTGCCAGGGCAGGCATGTTGTTCCACCCCTTTAAGATCTTCTTCACTCATTCTGCCGGAGGTGAATTCACCAACGGCTTCAAAGGCAGAAACAATATTGAGATCTTTTCCTTTGAAGTGGCCTGGTTTGATCGTGCCACCATAAACATAAATTGCCGGAACATTGGTACGGGCAATGGCCATCATGCCGCCTGGCATATTTTTATCGCAACCGCCAATAACTACAACACCATCTTGCCAAAGACCATTTACGCAAGTCTCGATACTGTCAGCGATAACCTCACGGGAAACTAGCGAGTACTTCATTCCTTCAGTACCCATGCCAATACCATCGGATACGGTAGGTGTGCCAAAAGTTTGTGCTTTTGCACCAGCTTCTTCAAGGGCAATAACAGCAGCATCCGTTAATTTTTGTAAGCCACTATTGCAAGGGGTGATGGTGGAGTGGCCGTTAGCAACACCCACCATTGGCTTGGTGAAATCCTTTTCTTGGTAACCCATCGCGTAATACATTGAGCGATTCGGTGCACGAGCAACACCTTCGGTGACATTGCGCGAGCGTTCATTGAGGCGTTTCATACTGTGATTACTCCAGAAAAAGGATTTGTCGAAAGGCTCTATTGTGCCGTGAGAATAGGCTTGCTGTATCTAGCTTGAATCGAGGCTTTCAGGTCTTTAATATTGCACTGCAATATTTATGTTCTATAAAAGTCATTAATACATTGATATTAATCGATAAATAGGCAATTTAAGGCTAACACTTCTCCCTAATAGTGCTGTAAATTGGCATACCAATACAGTTTCACTTTGAATTTCATAACTAAAGTTGCAGACTTTATTTGCTAGAGTGTTATTTGAAGTGCCCTGTGTTGTAGAGGATTATTTATTAGCTGTCATAGCATTAGAAAAATTTACATGCTGAACAAGCAATATATTTGAGACTGATGAATAAATGAATTCAGAATTAAAACTAGCCGAGATTCGCCATGGGGTTTTCACCGCGGCTCGGGAAAAACTCGGTTTAAGCGTAAAAGAATTAGCTAGTCAAGCATGTCTTTCTGCTCGCCAAATAGAGCAAATTGAAAATGGCGAAATAAGTTCATTTTATGGAGCTAAGATTAAGTTAACGGCCGCTAAAAAAGTGGCAAAAATTTTAGGTCTCAGCGAAGAAGAGGCTTTTAATAACGGCGACACTATTACTGAATTAAAAACAGCAATGGCTTTGACGCCTGAAGAATTTCAGGTCATAGACACAAAGGCACATTTTGAATCAAATGTCAGACAAGAGAAAAAGCAAGACCAGCCACAAACTAACAAAGTAGTCGAGGTGCACACTAATGTTACCCCTTCTATTCTTGGGGCATCTAGGCCAAAACAGACTACAAATAAGCGAACCTTCATTTGGTTGGGCTTAATCGCAGCAGTGATATTTTCTGTGATTAATTTACGACCACTTTTTTTTGTAAATAAGTCAAAAGAAATCGCTGTCGTTAAAGAGGAGGTGATTGAGAAACCTCCGGTAGATGAAAAAGTGATCGAACCTGTGGTAGTGGCTACCTCTGTCACTCCTGCGGTAGCTCCAGTGCCTACTCCAATAGTTACTCCACTAGTACAGGCTGGTAGTGATGTTGCAGCAGGCTCTGAAGCTTGCCCAGCTTCGGATGCAATTATTCCAAGCTATAAAACTTCTTC
>CAIMXN010000169.1 GCA_903845455.1 uncultured beta proteobacterium
ATCACGATCCAGACCTAGCGTTAACTGAGTCATATCGTTAGAGCCAATTGAGAAACCATCAAAGTGTTCAAGGAACTGATCAGCCAAAATCGCATTCGACGGAATCTCGCACATCATGATGAGGCGTAAGCCATTAACACCCCGCTTGAGACCCAACTTCTCCATCATGTCGATGACGCGTTCAGCTTGCTTGATCGTGCGCACAAATGGCACCATGATCTCTACGTTATCAAGGCCCATTTCTTCACGCACACGCTTCATTGCGGCACATTCCATAGCGAAAGCCTCGCCAAAGTCTGCAGAAACATAACGAGATGCACCACGGAAGCCTAACATTGGGTTTTCTTCATCAGGTTCGTAGCGTGATCCACCAATGAGTTTCTTGTACTCATTTGACTTAAAGTCAGACAAACGCACAATCACTGGCTTTGGATAGAAGGCCGCAGCAATGGTTGCTACACCCTCAACCAATTTATCTTCATAGAACTGACGTGGACTTGCATAACCACGAGCCACACTCTCAACCGCACGCTTCAGATCTGGATCAATATTTGGATACTCTAATACTGCCCGTGGATGCACGCCAATATAGTTATTGATAATGAACTCAAGACGCGCTAGACCAACGCCCGCATTCGGAATCTGACAGAAGTCAAATGCCAACTGTGGGTTACCGATGTTCATCGTGATCTTCACTGGGATCTCAGGCAAGACACCACGGGAAATTTCAGTGACTTCAGTTTCGATCAAGCCATCATAGATATGACCTTCATCACCTTCTGCACAAGACACGGTCACCATCATGCCATCTTGTAAGTGCTCAGTGGCATCACCGCAACCCACTACTGCAGGAACGCCTAGCTCACGGGCAATAATCGCAGCATGACAAGTACGACCACCGCGATTGGTAATAATCGCAGCAGCACGCTTCATCACAGGTTCCCAGTTAGGATCCGTCATATCAGCAACCAAGACATCGCCAGGCTGAACACGATCCATTTCGCTTGGATCCCGAATCACACGGACAGGGCCTGCACCAATCTTTTGGCCAATTGCACGGCCTTTGGCTAAAACTTTAGAGCTGCCTTTCAACTTGTAGCGCATCTCTACCTGGCCAGCAGCTTGACTCTTCACAGTCTCAGGACGAGCTTGCAAGATATAAATTCGGCCATCTTGGCCATCTTTACCCCACTCAATATCCATTGGACGGCCATAGTGCTTTTCGATGATGACAGCATATTTAGCTAATTCAGTAATGTCGGCATCTTCTAAAGAGAAACGATTACGTTTTTCTGGAGTGACATCAACGGTTTGTACTTTCTGTGCAGAGCCTGCTGGAGCAAACTGCATCTGAATTAATTTCGACCCTAAAGAGCGACGGATAATCGCTTTTTTATCTTGCGCTAAAGTGGTTTTAAAAACATAGAACTCATCAGGATTAACAGCGCCCTGTACAACCGTCTCACCCAAGCCATAGCTTGAGGTAATAAAGACCACATCTTCAAAACCAGACTCTGTATCCAAAGTAAACATCACACCGGCTGCGCCCAAATCAGAACGCACCATGCGTTGAATACCAGCAGACAAAGCCACTTCCGCATGAGCAAAGCCTTTATGAACCCGATAAGAGATAGCGCGGTCGTTATAAAGCGATGCAAATACTTCACGAATCTTTTTCAGAACATCATCAATGCCCTCAACGTTGAGGAAAGTCTCTTGCTGACCAGCAAAAGAGGCATCTGGCAAATCTTCGGCAGTCGCCGATGAACGTACTGCAAATGAACCTTTACCAGAACCATCCAAACTCTTAAAAGCTGTGCGAATCTCTTCGTCTAAACGCGCTTGAAACGGTGCGGTCTCGATCCAATTACGAATTTCGGCACCAGCTTGGGCAAGTGCGCGTACATCATCAATATTAAGATTTTCTAAGCGCTGCTGAATGCGCTCAGTCAGATTGTTATGCCGTAAGAAATCACGGAAAGCCAAGGCAGTTGTGGCAAAACCGGTTGGCACACGAACGCCGGCCGAGGCCAACTGAGAAATCATTTCACCAAGAGAGGCATTCTTACCGCCAACGGACTCAACATCTGTCATCCGAAGCTGCTCAAAAGGTAAAACATAGGCATTAGCCACACTACTATTTTGTTGCTGTTGGTTGGACATAAAATACTCTCTAAAGATAAGGAAACTGGTCTAGCGGCCGCACAAAATGGGGCATACTTCATTAACTTTCTATTGTAGTGCTGACCTCGACTTTTAAGCCATTCTCATGACCACCCAAACCCGTATTGTTTTTATTGTTTCTGACGGTACCGGCATTACTGCCGAGAACTTCAGTCAGTCGATTTTGGCCCAATTTGAGGCCACTTTTAAGCATATTCGCGTGCCTTTCGTAGATAGCCTTGATAAGGCTCATGATGCCGTCAGTAACATCAATCAAGCAGCCTCCAAATATGGGGTACCACCGATTGTTTTCACCACTTTGGTGAATCCAGAACTCAATGCCATCGTAGGCAAAGCAAATGGGTTGATTTTGGATATGTTCCAGACCTTCGTTGCGCCCCTTGAAAATGCCTTGGGCATCAAATCGACGCACGCCATGAACCGCCTGCACCACAATGCAGATACAGATGCATATCGGAATCGGATTGAAGCCATCAACTACTCGCTAGCCCACGACGATGGTCAATCAAACAAAAACCTGGCAGAGGCAGATGTCATCCTAGTAGGAATTTCTCGGGTGGGTAAAACGCCAACCAGTCTTTACTTGGCAATGCAATATGGACTAAAAGCGGCTAACTATCCCCTCATCCCAGAAGACTTTGAACGAGGACAACTCCCTAAAGACCTCATCCCCTATCGTAATAAGATTTTTGGTCTGATGATTGATGCAGACAGGCTATCGCAAATTCGCAATGAACGGCGTCCAGGTAGCAACTATGCCAAACTTGAAAATTGCCGCTATGAGATTAATGAGGCTACTTCAATGATGAAAAAGGAATCTATTCCTTGGGTCGTTACCACCAGCAAATCTATTGAGGAAATTGCTACCACTGTCTTGCAGGCGATCAAATCTGATAAAACCATTCTGGGCTAGATGGGTGTTTTTTGAAGACCGTTTGCGACCCAAAGCAAACGGCCATGAAAAACCACCCGAAGGTGGTTTAGTTACCTAAGCCACTTCAAGCTTAATGACTATGAACTCCTTTCAAAGCTGCCCCTCCTAGGTCTTTGTGCTCTGAAGGATCAATCGCAGCAATTTCTTTGAGAAATTTTGCAGTATCAATCTTCTTGCCTCCAAGCCAGGTTCCTTGAACTTTGACTTTTTCCATGATCTCATTAGGATTCACAGTAGTAATATCCGCAGAAAGTTCCACCAAGTCAGCATACTTACCCACCTCAAGAGAGCCGATTTCTTTATCACGTTTTAGCTGATACGCGCCATTGATAGTAGAAGCTTTGAGCGCCTGATTCAAGGTAACTGCCTGATTAGCGCCATGTACCTTACCAGAGTCAGTGGTACGAGTCACCATGTGCTGAATATTCCTCAAAGTATCTGGTGGAGATACTGAACCATCGTTATGAAATGAAGTATGGATATTGGTCTTAAATGCATCATTAGCGCGTTGCCACTGAGCACCATACTCAGGCTTAAACATTGTTCCATCCAATAAATCACCCCAATAGATATATTGGAAAGGAGCCAACGAAACAGTTACACCAAGACTTTCTGCACGTTTAAATTGGTCTGCACGTGCCGCACCCAAGTGCTCAACACGCCAACGATGATCAGCGCCAATGAGATTGTATTTATTCAGAGCGTACTCATAGGCATCTAAAACTACATCGAATCCCACATCACCATTACAGTGGAATGCCATCTGATAACCCATGGGGGTGTATTTATCAAGCAACTCATCAAGCTCTAAGCGCGTATAGTTCATGCCTTTTTCACCAAGTGGCCCCAGAATGATGTCGGCGTTCCGAATCCGCTCATTATCCAAATACCCAAAGCTTTGAGCAACGCTTCCCAACCAAGGGGTGCCATCAGCCCAGAGTTTGATGCCATTTTTGCGAACCATACTAGGATCTGGCCAGGTGACTTGAGCGCCTGCATCAGAATCAACAGCCATGTGATAAACATCTATTCTCATAGGGCTATTAGGTACAGAAGCAAGCGCTAAGTAGCCCTTATACATACCTGTGCTGTATGTATGCTCCGAAGTAGAGGTAATTCCAAAAGAAGCCATATAGGCATACCACTCTGCTCCAGAGAGCAATAGATGAGGAATAGCCTTAGGAAGGATCGGACCCGCAACAGCAATGATGGCAGCAGTCTCATTTGCAACGCCGTTAGATGTACCGTCTTTGTTACGGCCATAACTACCGCCAACTGGATTAGCGGGCGGTTTGCCATCCTTCCAACCCAAAAGCTTCACAGATGCAGAGTTGAAATAAACTGCGTGACCAGAATTGTCTATTACTAGGACGGAACGGCCGCTTGGGGTTAACTTGTCGAGCACACCTTTTGTCGGCATCGGTGCTTGTTGTAGCAATCGATCAAGGCCATTAAATACTAATGGCACACCAGCGGGAGCCTCTTTATCTGCTTTTAAAATTTTAGCCTGGACATCTGCCCAGGTTTTATAGCCAACGTAAGGTGCAATCCAATATGCTGGTGCCTGAGTTGTAATTCCTGAAAGGAAAGGGTGATTATGTGGATCAATAAACCCAGGCATCAATACTGTTGCACCTAGATCTTTTACCGTTGCATTAGGGGCTGATGAACGCACATCCTGAAGCGATCCAATGGCGGTAATTTTCTTGGTATCTGAATCAAAAGCAATGGCTTCTGCGCGTGGATTTTTTTCATCCATCGTAATAATAGTGGAGGCTTTAAGGATCTGTGTTTCGGCTAGCGCGAAATTTGATAGGCAGTAAACAGAAACTAAAAGCAAAATTTT
Source organism: uncultured beta proteobacterium (assembly GCA_903845455.1). Lineage (GTDB taxonomy): Bacteria > Pseudomonadota > Gammaproteobacteria > Burkholderiales > Burkholderiaceae > Polynucleobacter. The sequence goes on from CAIMXN010000169.1 coordinate 4,965, forward strand.
CAAAAGTGACTTGCAGTTCATTATCAAATCCTAATATTTGGGTTAATTAATATTTAGGGATACCAAATAGCTACCTTGGCATATGCGCGCAGAAAAAACTCCTTAGCGACTGGAAATAATACATTTAAATTGTGAGGTAACTATAAAAATCACGCGCATCATAAAAGGTTAGTATTTCCCATTAATTAACCATTAAAAGTCTCTGATTTAGCCAACTGTAGCCCTATGGAAAAAAGTTTGCTACTCAACCACGCCTTGCGCGGACTGTCTCAAATAGGCAAATAGCGGCTGCAGTTGAAACATTTAATGACTCCACGCGGGGATCAATCGGAATAGAGACTCCTTTGGCTTGTGCTAGGAACTCTTCAGAAATACCCTGCCCTTCACTACCCATTAGCCAGGCAACTGGATGGATTAATTCCTTTGTCAAACTGTAGATATCGCTTGCACCATCTGCGGTAGCAGCCATCAATTGGGCTGTAACTGCACTTAAGACTTGCTGAGTAGACCAGCCTTCATACAGATCTAATAGGCGGTGTGCACCCATACCAGCGCGTAACACTTTGTTTGACCATAAATGTGCGCAACCAGAAACTGCAATTACCTGAGTAAAACCAGCTGCGGCTGCAGTGCGCAAAATTGAACCTACGTTGCCCGCATCCTGTATGCGATCCAGTATCAAAACATCACCAGCCAAGGTGGAAATAGATTGGGGTGGATTGATACAAGATTGGGGAAGATTTAACAAGCCTGCAAGATGAGGTGCATTAGTCAGCTCACTCAATAAATCCCAAAGAGCAGCATCCAATTGATAGATATGCGTGTCTGGACAGATTTCTAAATGCGCATATACCGCCTGACAAATCTCAGGGTTTTTAAAACCTAATTCAGAGGTGAGCAAAGCCGTCAGAGCTGGATCACCAACCCAAGTTTGGACGAGGTGAATCCCTTCTAGCAGGGCTTGACCACTAGCGATGCGAGCCTTCTGACCCTTCGAACCCGTAGCCTGCAAAAGTCGTAACTCTTTAAATAAAGGATTTTCTTTTGAGGAGATGAGTTCTATTTTCATGATTTGCTAAGCGCCTCTAATACATTTCGTACTGGCGAAAAGCTCCGGCGGTGTTCTTCACAAATACCAAATTCTTTTAAGGCTGCAAAATGCGCTGCAGTTGGATAACCCATGTGCTGAGCAAAACCATACTGCGGAAAACGCTCATGCAAGATGACCATCTGACGATCACGGGTGACTTTTGCCAAAATCGATGCTGCTGAAATCGCTGGCTCTGTAGCATCACCTTTAATAATCGCCTCTGCAGCTATTGGTAACTCAGGACAACGGTTACCATCAATCAGCGCTTTATCAGGCCACGAGCCTAATCTAGTCGCTAGATCTTCAACGGCACGTCGCATAGCCAACATCGTTGCCTGCAGAATATTAATATCGTCTATCTCCTCTGGACTAGCCTCACCAATCCCCCAAGCTTTTGCTTTAAGCATAATTTGTGCAAACAAATACTCTCTTTTTGCTGGCGTGAGTTTCTTGGAGTCTTTCAGTCCCTCAATCGGATTGGCTGGATCAAGTACGACTGCACCAGCAACCACCGAACCCACTAAAGGGCCTCGACCCGCCTCATCCACACCACAAACCCAAATCGTACTCATGCCTGGCGTCGATGATCATGAATAGTCTGGGCTACAGCCTGAGCAACTAGCAGACCAGTTGGGCGGCGCAGGGTTTCATGCATTTGCGTAAAACGTTCTTTTAATTGAGCGACCTTCACAGGCTTATTGAGCCAATCTATAACGGCATCCGCCAGTTTTTCAGGAGTGGCATCATCTTGCAGTAGCTCAGGCACAACAAACTCCCCCGACAAAATATTCGGTAAGCCAACATAGGGTAAATAAGCCTGGCGTTTCATGATTTGTGCCGTTAACCAAGGCACCTTATAAGAAATCACCATCGGCTTCTTCCATAGCGCAGCTTGTAAGGTCGCAGTACCACTGGCAATCAATACGGCGTCACAGGCTTCCAAGACAGCATCGGCCTCACCCTCCAATAAATGAATCTGAATATCGGGATTTTGTTTCTTGGTCTGTTGCAATAGATGCTCGAGAGGTTCGCGCAAACGAGGCGTAGCAACCGGAATTAAAAAAACCAACTTTTCACCCTGGATCCGCTCAGCTAATATTTGCATGGTCTCAAAAAAAATGGGGGCAATATGCTCAATCTCTGAACCACGACTACCCGGTAAAACTGCAATGACTTTTCCGCCAAGCGCCTCTGGTGAAATCTGTAAAAGGTCAGCAATGCGTTGTCTTGCCATTCCTGTATTCGGCTCTAGAGGAATATCACTCGCCAATGGATGGCCTACATAGGTAGCTGACACCCCTGCACGCTCATAAATTTCTGTTTCAAATGGGAAGATGCACAACATCCGCTCAACAGCCTGTGCAATTTTTTTAATCCGCCCTCCTCGCCATGCCCAAATCGAAGGAGAGACTAGATGCAATGTCGGAATGCCTGCCTTACGAAGCTGGAGCTCAACCCCTAGATTAAAGTCAGGGGCATCGATACCTAGATAAACATCTGGACGGTCTTCTGTTAATAGATTTGCAATGAGCTCTCGACGCAGCTTCAAAATAGCTGGCAGCTGTTTAATAGCCTCAACATAGCCTCGCACGCTTAAGGTTTCCATTGGCCAATCGGAACGCATCCCCTCTGCTTGCATGCGCGGACCGCCAATACCATACACCTCCAAACCAGACATGTCTGGAATTTGATTTAAGGCACTTAATACAGGGGCAGCTAGCAAGTCGCCAGAAGGTTCGCCAGCTACGCAGGCTAATTTAGGCAAAGCCAACCTATCGCTATCGAATAATGCCGCGCGTGGAAGCGGCAATAAAGTCATGGAACTCAGTCAGCTTTTCTGCGGAAGCGGCATCAGCTGCACTATCAACAACCATCTTCTGAATTTCTACTTTTGCTTCTTCAAAACTCATACCATCTTTGTAAAGTACTTTGTAAGCTTGCCGTAAAGCAGCGATTGTTTCACTTGAAAAGCCGCGGCGCTTTAAGCCTTCAACATTAATACCATGAGGAGAGGCTTTATCGCCAGCTGCAATCACAAATGGTGGAATATCCTGAACTAGGATCGAGCCGCCACCCAGCATGGCATGCTGGCCAATCCGCACAAATTGATGTACCCCAGACATACCACCCATAATGGCCCAGTCATCTACTTGTACATGGCCTGCAATTTGCGCATTACTTGAGAAGATGGTGTGATTGCCAATTTGGCAATCA
>CAIMXN010000170.1 GCA_903845455.1 uncultured beta proteobacterium
CCACGCAGAATACTGAGCTTATCGACTACACCTGTTTGATCAATACATAGTTTGACAGTGACGATACCCTCCTCTTTTAAACGCCTACTACTTAATGGATATTTTGGTCTTGGGTTATAAATTTGCTGCCTAGGATATTTACCAGAAGGAGTAGAGCTTTTACCAGCCATCTCTAAAGGCTGCTCAGAAGCAGTCGGACTGGATGCCACATGTAATTCTTTTTCAGCGTTTGTTTCAGTGTTTGTAATTGAGAGTTCTGGTACGCTTACGGGTTTTTTAACTACAGATTTGATAGTTCCTGTATCAATGATATTTGCAATCATGGCCTCTTCAAAGCTAGAGGCCCTCTCGGTGCTAAAGGATGCCAAACCAAGCAATATAAAAATATGAGTACTGACTACCAAACCAACAATAGTGGAATTACCAAGCTCTAAGCTAAAGCGCAAAATTTACCTCAAATGAAAATGACTCTCATTTATTTTAAGGAAGGTACTTTGTATTAACAACCCTTTTAGGCTTACGGGTAGAAGCTGTAGGGGTATTAAGGCTGATACTATTTCGAGCACAAACGCCAAAGCGATGTGACCTCAGCCAATCTAGCAATATGCAGTGCATCAGTTTTATCAAATACTTTTTTATGTTGGGGTTTGGTATCTTCTCGCCCGACAACTCGTAATCCTGCCTGCTCAATCCAGTCAAGCAACTCTTGTCTAGTGCGCAGACCAAGATGCTCTGCCAAATCAGAAAGAATTAACCAGCCCTCACCGTTAGGTAAAAGATGCTCTTTGAGTCCCGCTAGAAAGCCTTTCAGCATAAGACTCTCTGGATCGTACACAGCATGCTCTAGGGATGAGCTTGGTCTTGCCGGCAGCCACGGCGGATTACAGACTATTAAAGCGGCTTTACCATCCGGGAATAGATTGGTCTTTTGTATTTCTATTTGCGCGATGAGCCCCAATCTCTCAATATTGTCTTGGGCGCAAACAATGGCCCGCTCATCTATATCGGTAGCTATCACTTTTTGAATATCACGCATTGCCAAAACGACTGATAAAGCGCCGGTGCCAACGCCAATATCAAAGGCGATCGAGTGAGTTTGAATAGCTTTTGGCCAAACTGCATTACAAACCAATTGAATATATTCACCCCGAATCGGGGCAAAAACACCGTAATGAGGGTGGATGAAAATTGCCTCATCTCCTCGCGCCAGAATTGGCACGCCATTCTTACGCCATTCATGAGCACTGATGACTCCAAGCAACTCACGAAGCGAAATCACGTAAGAATCTGCCTGCTCTCCATAAGCCTCAAGACAAGCCTGGGAAACATCTGGCGCCCGTCTTAAAGAAATAGAGTGATTAGCATTGATTTGAATCAGCAGCATTCCCAGAATGCGTGCACGCTGCGACTGAGTAAGACGATGTAGATTAAAGGTATCGAGCGGGCTCTTGGTTTTTTCTTTTTCAACCCGCTCAACCCTTTTGGATTTCTTAGAAGGTTTATCTACTCTTCTCACTAGTGCTTGCAAGAGTTGTCGGGCATTCTGAAAATCACCCCGATAGAGTATGGCTGTACCTTCACAGGCGAGCCGATAAGCAATATCAGCAGTTAAGGTGTCATCACCAATCTGAATTTTTTTATGTGGGGCAATGCCATTTTCTGCATGCCACTGAGCAGAACATATTTGACCGGCCTCATCCCATGAAATCATCACTTATAAGATCGCAAATCGATTGTTTTGATAATCTTCAATAGCCTGCTCAATCTCAGCTCGTGTATTCATCACAAAGGGGCCATATTGAACAATGGGTTCATGTAAAGGAAGTGCGGACAGAATAATAAATTGAGCGCCTGCAGCGCCCGCTTTTACCCATAAGCGATCCCCTTTACTGAGCACCACAGCAGCCTGCTTGGGCACCATCTTCAAGGGTTCACCAACTGCCAATTCACCTTCGTATACATACAGAAATGCATTGTGTGCTGCGGATATAGCATACTCAAAAACTCCACCTGAAGGTAAATGCACATCTAAAAATAAGGGTTCAGTGGTGATGCTAGCAATCGGACCTTTAATCACTTTTCCAGAGTCATCGTATGACCCGGCGATGATTTTAAGCATGCCGCCATGGCTCAGATTGACCGTTGGAATATCTTCTACCTGAATATCTTGATAGCCCGGTGCCTTCATCTTTTCTTTTGCCGGCAAATTAATCCACAGCTGAAAACCCCGCATTGCTCCACTTACCTGCTGGGGCATCTCAGAGTGAATAATCCCCCGCCCTGCCGTCATCCATTGCACGCCGCCTGTCTTTAAATGTCCTTGATTGCCTAAATGATCTTCGTGCAACATGTGGCCTTCCAACATATAGGTCACAGTCTCAAAGCCACGATGAGGATGTGCTGGAAAACCAGCGACATAGTCGTTGGGGTCATTAGATGAGAACTCATCGAGCATCAAGAAAGGATCCAAACGTACCTGTTGCTGACCACCCAAACTACGGCGCAACTTAACCCCGGCGCCATCAGAGGTAGCAATACCAGGAATAATGGTCTGTACGTTGCGAATCATATGCGTATTTGTCGTTCAGGCCGGCGGATCATCTTCTGGATGAATATCCAGAGCAATTAAGAAACGAGACACCATGTTGTAAGCAGCGATGACTGCTACCAACTCCACTACATCTGTATTGCCTAAGGCTGCTTGTAAACGTTTCATCAAAGCAGAATCAACTTTGATATTACGGGTCATCTGAAATGTTAAGTCTGCAGCATCGTTTTCTACTGGTGTAAATATATTTCTTGGAAAACTGGCTTGCCCAATCAATCGCAAGCCCTGCACTTGCTCTTCAGTGCCGCCTGCTTTTTTGAAAGGTGGTGCATGGTGAAAGAATTCATACTCAGCTCCATTGAGTACGGCAACGCCACACATAGCTAACTCGCGTAACTTTGGATCCAAGACTAAATTATTGCGAATCCCACCAATGAAGTGATTCCATCCATCTGCAATTGGCACACTATGTAAGAGCATGCGATCTAAATTAATAAGCTGACCACCACGTCGTTGACGAATTGCAGTAACTAAATCTGCAGGCTCAGCCAAATCTATTGGCTGATAAGGAATTAAACGTTCAGACATAAATACTTTCTCAATTTTCAAGCGCTTTGACTATTTATTGCGCTGTTTCTTTAATGTTGTTCTCAATCACAAACTTGCCCTATACAGCAATTTGTTTCCCAATGAAATCACGTAATGCCTCAGGATTACCGGCAACAATTTCAATGCCTTGTGCCTTCAATTTATCGGCGACAGCTGGCGTCTTCAGAGCTTTGGTAATTGCTTGGTTCATGGCATTCACGACAGCTGGGGGAGTCTTACCTGGTGCCAATACCGCCCACCATGCCGGCGCATTGAAACCTGGGAAACCACTTTCCGCAACTGTTGGAACATTAGGTAATCCTGGTGCTCTTTTCGTTGTCGTGACAACTAAAGGAATAATGCTACCGCTCTCAATATGAGGCTTCACTAAAAACTCTGAGCCAATCGCTAATTCAACTTGCCCACCTAATGCGTCCTGCATTAAAGGGCCACCGCCACGATAGGGAATGTGATTCCAATCAAATCCAGCCTGTTTGGCTAAGCGCGCCATAGCAAGATGTCCTAAGCTACCAATACCAATCGAACCATAGCTAAATTGCTTGCCGGTCTTAGATAGATCTACTAACTGCTTAAAACTCGTAATCCCCGATTTTTTGCTAGCAACGAGCACCATTGGAGAGGTGCCAATTAAAGTGACGGGCGCAATATCCTTAATAGTGTCGTAGGGCAGTTTATCTTTGAGGCTTGGGTTAACACCATGAGTATCAAAAACTACTGCGAAGGTATAACCATCTGGATCAGACCTGGTCATTGCTGAAGTTCCGATCACACCAGAAGCGCCGCCAATATTTTCCACAATAACGTTTTGCTTTAGATCGGCCTGCAGAGTGGGAGCCAAAATCCGCGCCACTTGGTCTACTGATCCACCGGGTGGGAATACAGCGATCAGACGTATGGGTTTTTGGGTGGGCCAAGTGCCGACTCCAGCAGTCTGGGCGCTTGCCACTCCAGCCACTCCAATCAGCAATAAACTAAACAATATGGCTTTTTTAGCCATCTTTAAGAAAATCTGCATTTCCATATCTCCTCCAAGTAAGACGACAAGATTACCACCCCTGACAGACTGATGTTTGATAATAGGGGTGTAGCTAAGAGAGATTAATCATGAAGCCTATTTTGAACATCGCCGCGTATTTATTTGTCAGACTGGCTGACTTACCAGAGCTGCGCGCAAAAATGCTCGACCAGTGCAATCTACTCCAACTCAAGGGTACGATTTTACTCACTGGGGAAGGCATCAATCTATTCTTGGCTGGCAAAGAAAAAGAATTGCGCAACTTCTTAGAGTGGCTGTGTGCCGACCCTCGTTTTAGCAGTATGCAAGTTAAGGAAAGCTGGTCTGAAGACCAGCCTTTCAAGAAGATGCTAATCAAACTTAAGAATGAAATTATTCGGATGAATCACCCCACGATTCGTCCTGAAGAAGGTCGTGCCAACTTTATTAGTCCCAAGAAATTACAGGCATGGCTGGATCGTGGCACAGATGATCTAGGGCGCCCAGTGGTGATGGTGGATACCCGCAATGCGTTTGAAGTAGATTACGGCACTTTTGAGAATGCCTTGCACTTCAACATCGAAAAGTTCACACAATTTCCAAAAGCCATTAAAGCCCATAAAGATGAGCTTGCTGATAAAACCGTAGTCAGCTTCTGTACTGGTGGTATTCGCTGTGAAAAGTCTGGCTTGTTTATGCGTGAGATTGGCATGCAACATAGCTACCAATTAGAAGGCGGCATCTTGAAGTACTTTGAAGAAGTAGGCTCCGCACATTACAAAGGTAGTTGCTTTGTCTTTGATGAACGCGAAGCCTTGGAACCGAGCCTCGACTCAATTCCGGTTGAGCACTCCATTCGGAAGAAACTCAAAACCGGCTAAACAAACCGAAGCTGTCTTAAGCTGACTTACCCACCAAAGTAAAGTGCTCAACAAATGGTGGTTTAGCAAAGAATGGTCCCACAATTGCACGCCAATCGGCAAAGGCCGCAGACCCCCGAAAATCCACTATGTGGTTCTCTAGGGTGTCCCAGTAAATCAGCAAAAGGTAGCGAGCGGGACTTTCAATGCTGTGATTGACCTTAAAACCCCGAAATCCCTGAGACTGGGCTATGACCGTCTCCACCCCACGCAAAATAGCCACTTCGAACTCCTGCTGCTTGCTAGGATCAATCTCAATATCACAATGCTCCAAAATCATGGGTTTTCCTTTGTCAAAATTAATCTGTCATAAATAGTAAAATTCATGGGCATTACAAGATTAATCCAAAAACAATCACCTGGATCCAAGACATGTCCAATATCCTTAATCGGCAAGTGCCGATTTTTTTGTCCTATCTCCTTATTACAGCTTTTGGACTGATGGGTAGCTTTCATGCCAGCGCTCAATCCACGGCTACCTACCCAAATAAAACGATCCGTTTGATTGCCCCTGTAGCTGCAGGCGGAGGATTAGACCATCTTGCCAGAGCAGTGGCTGAACGTTTATCAAGAAACCTAGGTCAAAGCATCATTGTGGATAACGTCTCGGGTGGTGGAGGTGCAATCGCAGCCCAAGCCACAGCTAAAGCAGTCCCTGATGGCTATACCCTCATGATTTCTTATGTTGGCACCCACGGCACCAATCCGGCCGTTAGGAAACTGAACTACGATGCCATCAAAGACTTCACTCCGATTGGCATGATTGGCGCTACACCCAATGTACTCATCATTAACACCAATGTGCCAGCAAAAAATCTGACTGAATTTGTAGCCTACGCAAAGAAAAACCCAGCCAAATTAACGTATGGAACTGCAGGGCCTGGGACACTCACCCACCTTGGTATGGAGCAATTCAAAATGGCCTCGGGCATCTTTATGGTGCATGTACCCTACCGTGGGATTTCACCTGCATTTACCGACCTCCTTGGAGGGCAAACAGATGCCATGCTTCCCACCTTATTCGCTGCGATCCCATACCTAAAAACAAATCGTGTGCGTGCTCTAGCGATTACTGGTCAAAAACGCAGTTCGGCTGAGCCCAATATTCCCACCTTCAAAGAGCTGGGCTATCCCGGGTTCGATGGGCAACAATGGTACGGAATATCAGGGCCTGCAAACATTCCAGATGCAATTGTGCATAAGCTAAATACCGAACTGAACAAGGTACTAGCAACACCTGAGTTCAATCAAGAGATGTCAAGTGAAGCGATGACCTTACTGCCAATGACACCTCAGCAATTTGGCACGTACATCAAAGAAGATATTGCACGTTGGACCAATGTTGCTAAAAGTCGTCAAATTGAAATTGAATAAAAAATAACTTACAAGAAATAGGAAATCACATGTCGCAAGTCATTCAAGCAGCAGCAGATCTCAATGCTCCACCCGTTACCAAGATCTTGGCTGAATTTGTTACCTCACACCCTAGTCAAGGCTGGAGTCCAGAAGTTGATCATGAAGCACACCGCACTTTCTTAAACTGGCTTGGCTGCGCAATCGGCGCCGCTAATCATGAGAGCGTGGCATCTTCTTTAGCAGCAATTCGTGAGTTCCAACCTGCACCTCAAGCCAGTATTTTGGGTCGCAAAGATCGCGTTGACATGGGTGGTGCGGCTCTGATTAATGGTATTAGCTCCCATACCTTTGACTTTGATGACACTCACCTAAAGACTGTGATTCATCCCGCTGGTCCTGTTGCCTCAGCTATCTTGGCTTTGGGTGAACATATGAATGCCAATGGTCGTCAAATCATTGACTCGCTGATTCTAGGTATTGATGTTGCTTGCCGTGTTGGCAATGCTATGTATCCAGACCACTACCACCGTGGCTGGCATATCACTGGCTCTACTGGCATGCTTGGTTCAGCTGCCGCCTGCTCACGTCTGATGGGTCTTGATTTACAAAAAACCATCATGGCTCTTGGCATTGCTGCATCTCAGCCAGTTGGTATGCGCGAGCAATTTGGCACGATGACAAAACCATTTCACCCAGGGGGCGCAGCACGCGCAGGGCAACTCTCGGCACTCTTGGCTAAACATGGCTTTACAGCCAGTCCTAAAGCCTTAGAAGCTGGTCGCGGTTATATGCAAACTGTTTCCACTAAATGTGACTGGTCAGAAATTGATCGTGACCTTGGCCAATCATTTGAAATTTCATTAAATACCTATAAGCCATTTGCTTGCGGGATTGTGATTCACCCTGCCATCGATGCTTGTGCGCAATTACGCGCACAAGGCGTCAAAGTAGATGATGTTGAGCGTATTGAATTGCGCGTACATCCACTCGTGCTTGAGTTAACCGGCAAGAAAACTCCTAAAGATGGTCTTGAAGGCAAGTTCAGCGTCTATCACGGTTGTGCGGTGGGTCTGATTTTTGGACAAGCTGGTGAAGGTGAATACGCCGATGACATTGTGAATCGTGCTGATGTGGTTGCACTTCGTGCCAAAGTGAATGCGACAACTGACACCTCTATTAGCGAAGCCTCGGTAGATGTAAAGGCAATCCTAAAAGATGGTAAAGAAGTGCATGTCTTTGTTAAGAATGCGATTGGCTCAGTTGAAAACCCAATGAGCGATGCAAACCTAGAGCAAAAGTTCACCAATCTGACCGAACCTATTATTGGCAAAGAAAGAACGCGTCAGTTAATTTCTGCTTTGTGGAAATTGGGTAGCGCATCTGATCTCAAACCCATTTTGAGCCTTTGTACTCCAGACTAAATTGATCAGAAAGCGTTAAGCAACCATGGCCCAACTCCCCAATATCGTTATTCTCGGCGACTACGAACGCGCCTTGCGCCGTTTCTCCAAATGGGACAAGCTTGAACAACAAGCAAATGTGAAGATTCATCAAGAGCCCCTGCGGGATGAAGCCTTATATGAAGCGGTAAAAGATGCCGATGCTATCGCTATCGTACGTGACCGCTCCCCATTTAATGAGGCCATGATTGCGCGCCTTCCTAAACTCAAGTTTCTGATGTTTACTGGTGAACGCAATGGCACATTGGAAGCAAGTGCCCTAGTGTCTAGAAACATCCCTATGGCACATAGTGATGGTGGACCCTCAAAGGAAACCACTGCAGAATTAACTTGGGCCTTGATTCTAGGTGCCTCTAAGCGCTTGATTGAAGAAAATAAACTCATTGCATCTGGTGGATGGCGCGATGAGCTCTCGCTGCTGCCCATGCTCTCTGGACAACGTCTCGGTGTGATGGGTTTAGGCGCTATTGGCAGTCGTGTGGCACGCGTTGGTAATGCCTTTGGTATGGAAGTAGTTACCTGGAGTCCACGGATGACACCAGAACGTGCTGCCGTCGAAAATGCGAAGTCCGTTAGCCTGGATGAGTTACTCCGCACCTCAAAAGTAGTCACCATGCATTTGGTAGCGGGGCCTGGCACCAAAGGAATCATTAGCGCTGATCAATTAGCCTTAATGCGGTCCGACTCCATTCTGGTCAACACTTCACGTGCAGCCCTGATCAATATGCCAGACCTACATAAAGCACTCATCGCTGGGCATCCAGCTCAAGCTGCAATAGACGTCTTTGATGTTGAACCTCTTCCAGCGAATGATCCTTTGCGTAATACTCCAAATTTATTGGTCACACCCCATCTAGGTTTTATTGCTGAACCCATTTTTGAAGCCTTTTCTAAAGGCATCACCGAAACCTTAGAGGCATGGCTTGACCAAAAACCTATTCCTCATCCATTTATACCGCAGTAAGCATTACCCTTGAAGACCCTTACACCAGGCCAACTTTTTATTAGTTTTAGCAAAATCGGGATGTCTGGTTTTGGTGGAGTGCTTCCCTGGGCACGCCGTACTCTGGTAGAACACGACAAGATTCTGACTTCAGAAGAATTCAGTGCGATTCTGGGAATTTGCCAAATAGTCCCCGGACCAAATGTTGTTAACCTCGCGGTTTGCATTGGCTCACGCTTTGGGGGCGCAAGAGGAGCTGTTGCTGCCGTGCTGGGTTTAACTTTGGGGCCTATATGCATCGTGATGCTGCTAGCCCTCTTATATGAGCACTATAAATATCTCGAATTAGTTAAAGGGGTATTGCGAGGCATTTCCGCAGTGGGTGTAGGGCTCATCGCATCCACAGGCTTCAAAATGTTACGCGATGAATTGAAATACCCTGCAATGCTATTTGTTGTAGTCGTCACGATTGCTGCAGCTAGCTATTTTCATCTGGGTCTTGGGTGGGTGGTACTGATTGCATCCCCATTAGCAATTTTGCTTGGCTGGAAAAAAGCACAAAAATCATGAGCGTTCTTATCGGACTCTTTCTCAAGCTTTCTGCTTTTTCTTTGATTGCTTTTGGTGGCGTGAACGCCTTGCTACCAGTACTCTTTAATTTGGCAGTCAATCAAGAGCACTGGATTGATGTTCAAACTTTTTCTGATTACTTTGCCATTGCCCAAGCAGCACCTGGTCCCAATTTCATGACGGTTACCTTAATTGGCTGGCATGTGTATGGGGTTATTGGAGCCTTAATTGCTACGTTTGCGATAGCATGGCCCTCGTCTATTTTGATTTATTTTTTGCAACGCTTCATTATGAGGATGCAAGATCCAATTAGGAAAAGCACCATTCAACATGCAGCAGCAGCGCTAGCAATTGGCTTAGTTCTCTCCTCGGCATGGCAGATTGCTTTGCAAATCAACCATGACTATGCGGCCTATGCACTCACTTTATTGACTATCACCATTACCGTATTGACCCGTTGGCACCCTTTATATCTGATAGCCTTAGGTGCAGCACTGGGAATGTTTGGCTTAGTGTAAATTGGCGGATATTATTGTATGAATATAAGTTTTATTCGAGGAATCAATATGCGTTTGTTCAAACTCATTGCACTGCCAACACTGGCTATAACC
>CAIMXN010000171.1 GCA_903845455.1 uncultured beta proteobacterium
AGTGGTATTGCAATTAGGTGGTAGCGAGCCATCAGACTTAGCTAAGGCAGCAGAGTTAGCGCAGCAGTGGGGTTACGATGAGATTGATCTCAACTGCGGATGTCCTTCGGAACGGGTGCAACGGGGCTCCTTTGGTGCTTGCCTGATGGCTGAACCTCAATTGGTTGCTGACTGTGTGAAGTCAATGAAAGCCGTGGTGGATATTCCGATTTCAGTAAAGCATCGCCTTGGTTTAGATTCAATGGATGCCGCTCATTCAGAACAAGATTATCAATTTGCACTCCATTTCATTTTGGCAGTTGCTGATGCAGGCGCTAGTCAAGTCACTATTCATGCACGTAATGCGGTGCTCAAGGGTTTATCCCCTAAAGAGAATCGTAGCAAGCCACCACTGCATTATGAGGTTGCTGCTAAGTTACGGTTAGATGCACAAAAGCAATTTCCCCATCTCAAGGTTTTGCTTAATGGCGGTCTAGAAAGTAATGATCACATTGCTGGCCATTGGGATGATTTCGATGGCTTTATGGTTGGCAGGGCAGCTTATCATTTTCCGGCTATGTTGCTTGGTTGGGATGATTTGATTAATACAGATGGTGAAGCTGCTGGCTATCTTTTTAGCGAGACCGAGTGGCAACGCATTCAAATTGGCTTAGTGAAGCAAGTTCAAGCCTGGTTTGAAGAATGCAGAGAAAAAAGTAAACCTTTTTATATTGGTGCATTTACCCGTCATATCTTGGGGCTTGCGCATGGCAGGGCAGGCTCCCGCTATTGGCGTCAGCGCTTATCAGATCACCATGCCTTAGCTAAAGTTCAAAGCAAAGCGGCAATTGCAGACTTTTTCCTAGACGCCTCTCTTACCCTTGGAGACTGGGCTGCCTTTGAGTTTGAGAACGCTTAACTTAGGAGCTGTAAGTGGCATTTTTGACAGGCTTTTAGCGTAAAAGCTATAATCTTGGATCTACGATGGCGGACGTAGCTCAGTTGGTAGAGTCCCAGATTGTGATTCTGGTTGTCGCGGGTTCGAGCCCCGTCGTTCGCCCCACTTTATCCCAGTATTTCAAGGCTCCTTTTGGGAGCCTTTGTTATTTGCTCTCAAGGTATAGTTTGCCCACATATGTCTGATTTACCTACTCCAATCCCTTCCGAAATAGAAATCACCCCCGACTATCAGGCCGTGATTGATGCCGTTGAGCGTCATGATCCTTATATTTTTGTTAGTGGTAAAGCGGGTACAGGTAAAACCACTTTAATTGGTTATCTACGTGAACATATTCCTGGAAACGTAGTCGTAGTTGCACCAACTGGGGTGGCGGCTCTGCAAGTGAAGGGCGTGACAATCCATTCTTTTTTTAGATTGCCACCGCGCCTGATCTTCCCTGAGGAAGATATTAAGCCTTTGAAAGATAAGCGTCTTTATAAAGACATTCGCTTACTCATCATCGATGAGATTTCGATGGTGAGGGCTGATGTAGTTGATGCAATGGATTTATTCCTGCGCGAAAACGGCCCGCAGAAAGGTAAATCCTTTGGTGGCATTCAGGTGATGTTTGTGGGGGATCTCTTTCAGTTGCCGCCAGTAGTATCGAGAGGAGACATGGAAGTACTTGCGGAGCGTGGCTACGAGGGACCTTATTTCTTTTGTGCCATGGCCTTGCACCGTAAGGATGTCACGATGGTGGAGCTCTCAAAAATCTTCCGTCAAAAAGATGAGCACTTTGCCAGCTTATTAAATCGCATTCGGATTAACCAAGATATTGATGAAGCACTCGATACCTTGAACGCCCAATGCTATGAAACAAAAAAAGAGGCGGATGAGCAAACCATTACCTTAACAACTACTAACGCTAGAGCCGATCAGATTAATGGTGCTGGTTTACGTTCACTCACCACTGATGTAAAAACCTATGCAGGCAAAACTACGGGTAAGTTCAATATCGATGAGCGAAATCTTCCGTCTGCAGCTAACCTCGTTTTAAAAGTCGGCGCTAAGGTGATGTTTACTGCAACTGATAGTGGCTTTCCGAAGCGCTGGGTCAATGGCACGATTGGCGTGGTACGGGAGTTACTGGGCGATAAAGTGAAGGTCTTAGTGAAGAATGGGCCTTACTCTAATACCGTTGAGGTAACTGCTTATCAGTGGGAATCCTACCGGTACGACCATGACATGATGTCAGGCAGAATCTCGCCTAGCATCATTGGCACTTATGAACAGATCCCACTCATGTTAGCTTGGGCAGTAACGATTCATAAAAGCCAAGGCAAGACACTTGAGAAGGTGAAGGTAGACCTTTCCTCTGGGGCATTTGCATCAGGGCAGGTCTATGTAGCTCTTAGTCGTTGTACTTCTATAGAGGGGATAACTCTAGAGCGACCCATTGAGCCCAAAGATGTTCGCTGTGACCCTGAAATCAAACGCTTCTATATGCATTGCTTGCCAAGCTAGACTGTTTTTACCATTCTTTCACCAGCTTTTTGCTTATCCACTTTTTGTCTTTCCAAAGCCTCGCTTGCGATCATTTTGAATTCCCCTTCAATAAAGCGCTTCAAGGCCTTGGGCATGAGGGGTTGATAGCCTAGTCATATTTAGTACCTAAGGGCTTAAAGGAATCTATGAAGTCTTTCTCCAGGTGAGTTGAGATTATTTGAAGACCTAAAGCTTCATCTATTTGCCTACCAATTTTTGCATCGACAATTCGGGCAAACCTTGCATCCCTACCTAGCTCTGCGCTCTCCCATGCTTTGGGGGTGTTATCTATTTTTACTGCTTTACATTTTTTACCGCTTTACATTTCAT
>CAIMXN010000172.1 GCA_903845455.1 uncultured beta proteobacterium
ACGTTGTGTTTTAGGAAAAGCAATCACATCACGAATTGATTCGGCACCAGTCATCATCGTGACGATACGATCCAAACCAAACGCAATACCACCATGCGGAGGCGCACCATATTGCAAGGCATCCAATAAGAAGCCAAATTTTGCTTGTGCTTCTTCTGCGCCAATCTTCAATGCACGAAATACCTTACTCTGTACTGCCTCTTGGTGAATACGGACTGAGCCCCCACCAATTTCGCTGCCGTTGAGGACCATGTCATAAGCCTTAGCCAAACACTTACCTGGATCAGACTCGAGATACTGCATGTGCTCATCTTTAGGGCTAGTGAACGGATGATGGCAAGCAACCCAGCGAGCATCGCCTTCGTCGTAATCAAACATTGGAAAGTCTACAACCCACAATGGCTTCCAGCCCTCAGTAAAGAGACCATGCGCTTTACCCCAAGCAGAGTGACCAATACGTAAGCGCAAATTACCCATAGCATCGTTTGCTATTTTTTCCTTATCAGCACCGAAGAAAATAATGTCGCCATCTTTTGCGCCTGTGCGCTTCAAGATGCCTGCGATCGCGGCATCATGCAAGTTCTTCACGATAGGAGATTGCAAACCATTGCGCCCTTCAGCAACAGAATTCACCTTAATCCACGCCAAACCTTTAGCCCCATAGATTGCAACAAACTGGGTGTAGTCATCAATCTCGCTTCGACTAATGGCTGCGCCACCAGGCACACATAAACCAACCACTCGTCCACCCTCTTGGTTAGCTGCACCAGAGAACACTTTGAAATCAACCTCTTTCATTAGGTCTGTTAATTCAGTGAACTCAAAGTTCACACGCAGATCAGGCTTATCTGAACCAAAACGGGCCATACCTTCGGAGTAAGGCATGGTTGGGAATGGATTTGGCAACTCGACATTCATGGTGACCTTGAAAATATGACGAATCATGTTTTCAAATAACTCACGAATCTCGATCTCACTCAAGAAGGCTGTTTCACAGTCGATCTGAGTAAATTCAGGCTGGCGATCTGCACGTAAATCTTCGTCACGGAAGCACTTCGTAATTTGGTAGTAGCGATCAAAACCAGCAACCATTAATAATTGCTTAAACAATTGTGGAGATTGTGGCAAAGCAAAGAAATGCCCATCATGTACGCGTGAAGGCACCAGATAGTCACGCGCACCTTCGGGAGTACTCTTAGTGAGCATGGGTGTTTCGATATCGATAAAACCTGCAGTATCCAAATAACGGCGGCACTCCATGGCGACGTTATAACGTAACCGTAAATTCTTTTGCATCTGTGGACGACGCAAATCCAAAACGCGATGAGTTAAGCGGGTTGTCTCAGATAAGTTCTCATCATCCAATTGAAATGGTGGAGTAATTGAGGCATTTAAAATGGTCAAGCCATAGCAAAGCACTTCTACTTTACCGCTTACTAAATCAATATTCTCAGTACCAGCTGGGCGTGCACGCACGAGGCCCTTAATTTGGATACAGAATTCATTACGCACTTGCTCAGCAAGAGCAAACATCTCTGGACGGTCTGGATCGCATACTACCTGTACAAAACCTAGGTGATCGCGCAAGTCAATAAAGATCACGCCACCATGGTCGCGACGACGGTTAACCCACCCAGCTAGAGTGACTTCTTTTCCAATTAGTGAATCGGTTACCTGACCGCAGGTATGGCTTCGCATCGACATAACAATTTCCTATGAATCAAAAATGATTTGGTGACTGAATAGCATTCAGACCAGTTGGGCTATGGGGAGGAACAGATCCCATAGAAACAATATGTTTGAGCGCTTCTTCCACGCTCATATCTAATTCGATCGTTTGTGCACGGGGTACGATCATAAAAAATCCTGAAGTAGGGTTAGGAGTAGTCGGTAAAAATACGTTGACATAATCATCACCTAATTTCGCCGTAACCTCTTTCGCAGGAATACCCGTCTGAAATGCAATCACCCAAGAGTCAGCATGGGGGTAACGAATTAACAAAGCCTTACTAAATGCCTGACCACTTCCAGAAAATAAAGTAGAGGACACTTGTTGAACGCTGGAATAAATTGAACGCACCACTGGGATGCGATTCATCAAGTTGTCCCAGACCTTCATCCACCACTGACCCGCAAAACTAATAGCAATCAAGCCGGTCCCCATAATGACCACAACAACTATCGCAACGCCAACAGCTGGTAAATCGCGGAAATGCTGAAGATCTGAGGCAAATTCTCGAGGGAAGACCGCAATAATGGCGTGCATCACCGAACCAAAAACACCGTCGAGCAGATCCAAGCCCCAAGTAATCACCCAAATAGTGACGGCCATGGGGGCCCATACGAGAATGCCTGCGATAAAGTATTTTTTCATGTGTCTATTGCTTGCGCTTTGCCTAACCTCTTATTTTAGCGGGTTAGAGGCTGGCTAGCGAGAGCCTAATGAATCCCTAGGCCGATTATCAAAATTCCAGCCAAAAAACCACCAACAAAGAGCAATACCCCAATAATTAAGCGATGCGTCCGTCTTTCCTGCTGCAAAAGAGCCTTCAAAACCTCTAATTCAGTGTTTTGCTCCTTTTTTTGCCCCCGTGCCAAGCTTTCTGCAATAAGACGGGGCAAGGTTGGGATAATTTTGGCCCATGCAGGTGCTTCTGTCTTTAGGCCATCTAGCAAACCTCGCCAACCTAATTGTTGACTTACCCACTTCTCCAAAATCGGTTTAGCTGTTTTCCAAAGATCGAGATCAGGATCCAGTTGGCGAGCAAGTCCTTCAACATTTAAGAGTGTTTTTTGTAACAAAGTCAGTTGCGGCTGGATTTCTACTTTGAAGCGACGTGAGGTTTGGAACAAACGCATCAGTACGATACCAAGAGAAATCTCTTTTAGAGGTCTATCAAAGTAAGGTTCACATACTGAGCGTACCGCACCTTCTAACTCTTCAACACGAGTATTCGCCGGCACCCAACCAGATTCAATATGTAACTCAGCCACGCGTCGGTAATCACGATTAAAAAATGCCAGAAAATTAAGGGCTAAGTAGTTTTTGTCAGACTCACTCAAGGCACCAACAATTCCAAAATCTAAGGAGATGAATCTACCGAAAGTTTCTGGCTCTAGGCTGATCATGATATTTCCAGGGTGCATATCTGCATGGAAAAAACCATATTCAAAAACTTGTGTAAAAAATATTTCGACACCATCTGCGGCTAATTTTTTAAAGTCAACACCCGCTGCTCGTAATTCTTCAGTACGACCAATGGAGATACCCTCCATCCGTTCCATCACGATGACATTGGTATGACATAGATCCCAATACATTTCTGGAATCATTAACTTTTTAGAGTTTGTGAAATATCGGCGCAATTGACTTGCATTAGCCGCTTCACGCATGAGGTCTAATTCATCATGCAAATAGGTATCAAACTCAGCCACATTCTCACGAGGCTTTAAACGTCGCCCATCTTCAGATGTACGCTCAATAATTTTTGCCAAGTCGTACATCAAAGCAATGTCGCCTTCAATCACCGGCAAGATACCTGGGCGCAAGACTTTAATAGCTGCAGCTCGATGATTCCACTCTGGATGCTTCTCAGTCGCACGCAAAATCCCAAAGTGAACTTGCGCTACAGAAGCACTAGCTACGGGGCTTGCATCAAAACTGATAAATATTTCTTCAATTGGCTGACCAAGTGCTTCCTCAATTAAACGGCGTGACTCTTGATTTGAAAATGGTGGTACCTGATCCTGTAATTTTGCAAGCTCATCAGAAATATCTTCTGGCAATAAATCGCGACGAGTCGAAAGGACTTGTCCA
>CAIMXN010000173.1 GCA_903845455.1 uncultured beta proteobacterium
CCCACCTGGACAGCGTAAAAGCCAAAAACGTCTGCCACGATTTTGTCAAAGCACTTTTGCTCCCAAGCCAGAACATATCTTCCTGGCGGGGATTGCAGCCATTTCTCCCATGAGCTCCATGGTGGTGCTGGCGACTGAGAGGGTGGTGTTGGGGTTGGTATCATCGGTCTATGGTGAAGAATACTTTATTGCAAGTTTGGCCGATACCGGCCTTTGATGACAACTACATCTGGTGTATCCATGATGGTGAGTCTGCTTTAGTAGTCGATCCAGGGGATGCTGTACCAGTGCTGCGCTATTTGGATGAGCAAAAATTGACCTTAAAGGGAATTTTGGTTACCCATCACCATCCTGACCATACGGGTGGTATTTTGAAAATATTGCAGTCGCTTAAGGTAGCTATTCCTGTGTATGGTCCAGCAGCGATTGCTATTCCAGGTCGCACGGAAGGCGTCATGGAGGGTGACAAAATCGACATTGCTGCTCCCAGATTAAGCCTCAAAGTGTTTGAGGTTCCAGGACACACTTTGACTCATATAGCCTACTTTGCCAATATGCAGTCTAATGTTTTAGAGCCGATGTTGTTCTGCGGTGATACCTTATTTGCATCGGGTTGTGGGCGATTATTTGAAGGTACCCCAACCCAGATGAGTGAGTCTTTAGGGAAATTTGCAGTGCTACCAAAAAATACCTTGGTCTATTGCACCCATGAATACACCCTGTCCAACATTCGTTTTGCTTTGGCAGTCGAGCCTAATAATGCCAACTTACTTGCTTGGGCGCAAAGAGCGCAAGAGTTACGTGATCAGCATCTGCCAACCGTGCCAACCACGATTGGCCAAGAACTTCAGGTCAATCCTTTTATGCGTTGTGATAGCAAGGAGGTTCTGGAATCCGCTTTAAGAATTTCTGGTGAAACTGCTTTGCTAACCCCCCCGCATGTGCTGGCAGTCATTCGTGCGTGGAAAGATCGCTTCTGATGTTGTGGAGATATGCGGCAATCTTGATGATTGCTGTGTTATCTGGTTGCGCTAGCACTGGCGATTGGTCATCCGACACCCCGACCAAAACCAATCCCCGCGCTAGTAAGGCGCCACGCGTCAATTTAGACAATCAGTCTGTCAGCAAGGTCTATGCGCCATCCAGTAATTTGTGGCTGCGGATTCGGGATGGCTTTCAGATGGAGCCCATGAACTCACCGCTAGAGATAGAGCAGATTCGCTCGCTCAGTGCGAAGCCTGATTATGTGAATCGCTCGATGACGCGCTCATCGCGTTATCTCTTCTATATTGTCCAAGAGGTTAATACCCGAAATATG
Organism: uncultured beta proteobacterium; assembly: GCA_903845455.1. Classification (GTDB taxonomy): domain Bacteria; phylum Pseudomonadota; class Gammaproteobacteria; order Burkholderiales; family Burkholderiaceae; genus Polynucleobacter. The sequence goes on from CAIMXN010000173.1 coordinate 1,319, forward strand.
CCGACGGAGATTGCCTTACTACCATTTGTAGAAAGTGCTTTTGTTCCTCAAGCAAAGTCAAGCGCTAAAGCAATGGGTCTTTGGCAGTTCATGCCAGCCACTGGTAAAGATTTTCAGTTAACCCAAAATGTCTTCAGAGACGAGCGGCGTGATGTATTGCAGTCTACCGACGCAGCGCTAGACTATTTGCAGCGACTCAATAATCAGTTTGGTAGTTGGGAGCTTGCCTTGGCTGCTTATAACTGGGGTGCAGGCAATATTGCTAAGGCGCAAAAAAGAAATCTTGCTGCTGGCTTGCCAACGGATTATGAGAGCCTGAAATTACCAAAGGAAACGCGCAACTATGTTCCCAAGTTAATGGCCTATCGTCAGATTATTTTAGATCCCCAAGCTTATGGCATCGTTCTACCTGATTTGGAAAATCACCCGTACTTTGTAGCGGTTGATGTGAATAATGATATTGATGTTGCCTTAGTCACCAAGTTAGCTGAGATACCACTGGATGAATTTCAGATTCTCAACCCATCATTTAATAAGCCGGTGATCTTAGCCGCTGCCGGCCAGCAGATCTTATTACCATTCGGCCACGCAGAAGTGTTCCAAGAGAGTCTGAAGAACTACACCAAGCCACTGTCATCGTGGACGGCGGTTCAAGTGAGTAAAACAGCGGCAGTCGATCAGGTGGCGAAAACTTTGGGGGTAGACGTTGATACTTTGCGGGAAATCAACGGTATTCCAAAGGGGATGCGCATTCGGGCTGGCTCAACTGTGATCATTCCAAAAACAGCGCATCGTTCAGGAGATGTATCTGTGGCGCTTGCTGACAATGCTAGCTTAAGTCTTGAGAAACCTCAGCCACTGCCCAAAAAATGTGCAAAAGGGACTAATTGCTCACCTGCAAAATCTGCCAAGAGCGGAACTAAGGGTAATTCTTCTCCCAAAAATGCTGCATCTCAGCATAAATCCGCATCGACAGGACTTGCAAAATCTGCGAAAAATGATTCTGTTAAGACCTCTACTAGTAAAGGGGTCAGCAAAATTCAGTAACTTCACTTCATTATTAGGTTGATCATGTCCTATAAATCAGAACACGAACGCTCCATTAAAGACCCAGACGGCTTCTGGGGAGAGCAGGCAAAACTCATTCATTGGGAAAAGCCATTCAACAAAGTTCTGAATTACGACAATCCTCCTTTTGCAAAATGGTTTGAAGGTGGGCTCACTAATCTTTGCTACAACGCGGTGGATCGCCACCTCAAAGATCGCCCAAATCAACTTGCCTTAGTAGCGGTTTCAACAGAAACCAATATTGAAAAAACCTATACCTTTAAAGAGCTCTACGAAGAAGTAAATCGTATGGCAGCAATTTACAAAGCAAATGGTGTTCAAAAAGGTGATCGTGTCTTAATTTACATGCCCATGATTGCCGAGGCGTGCTTTGCTATGTTGGCCTGTGCACGGATTGGCGCTATTCACTCGGTGGTATTTGGTGGTTTTGCTTCACATAGTTTGGCATCGCGTATTGATGATGCCAAACCGAAGATGATTGTGACTGCAGAAGCAGGGGCGCGTGGCGGTAAAGCTGTTCCCTACAAACCGTTGCTTGATGAAGCTATTACATTAGCAAGCTATAAGCCAGAAAAAGTATTGATTGTGAATCGAGGCTTAACTGCGTTCACTATGGTCGCAGGGCGTGACTTAGATTATGCAACTGAGCGTCAAATATATTTGAACGATATCGTGCCAGTTGAGTGGGTTGATGCAACCCACAGCTCTTACATTTTGTATACCTCAGGCACAACGGGTAAACCTAAAGGTGTGCAACGTGATACAGGTGGATATGCTGTTGCCTTAGCGGCCACCATGAACCATATTTTTTGTGGCAAGCCTGGCGAAACTATGTTCTGTACTTCAGACATTGGTTGGGTGGTGGGTCACAGTTACATCATTTATGCGCCATTACTCAATGGTATGGCAACCATCCTGTATGAAGGTACGCCACTGCGTCCTGATGCTGGTATTTGGTGGCAGTTAGTTGAAAAATATAAAGTCTCAGTGATGTTCTCTGCGCCGACAGCGGTACGCGTGCTCAAGAAACACGATCCGGCATTCTTGACCAAATACGACCTGTCTAGTTTGAATGCTTTGTTCTTAGCTGGCGAGCCCTTGGATGAGCCCACTGCAACCTGGATCCATGGTGCGATCAATAAGCCGATTGTGGATAACTACTGGCAAACAGAAACAGGCTGGCCAATGCTAGCCATTCAGCGGGGCGTCGAGGTAATGCCGCATAAGTTTGGCTCACCTGGTGTGCCATCCTTTGGTTACAACATGAAACTCTTGGATGATGCGACCACAGAAGAGTTGGGACCAGATCGGAAGGGTGTGATTGCGATTGAAGGCCCATTGCCTCCAGGTTGTATGCAAACGATTTGGGGCGATGACAAGCGCTTTGTCAGCACCTACTGGGAAACTATTCCTGGAAAGATCATCTACTCCACCTTTGACTGGGGCATTAAAGATAAAGATGGCTACTTCTTCATCTTAGGCCGCACTGATGACGTGATCAACGTTGCTGGTCACCGCTTGGGCACTCGTGAAATTGAGGAAAGTATCTCTGGTCATCCGAATGTCTCTGAAGTGGCTGTCGTTGGTATCGAAGACAAACTCAAAGGACAGGCTGCAATTGCTTTTGTGATTCCGAAGGACGCCTCTAATGCAGTCAATCTGGAAGCAGAGTGCATGAAGACTGTTGATACAACCTTGGGCGCCATTGCTCGTCCTAGCCGTGTATACATCGTGACGGCTTTACCAAAGACTCGCTCGGGCAAGATTGTGCGTCGCTCCCTCCAAGCAGTTGCCGAAGGGCGCGATCCTGGCGACATTAGCACTATGGAAGACCACAGTGTTTTAGCGCACATTAAGACCATCATTGAACAGAGCGCTAAGGCTTAAAAAATAAGCGAATACACTCCCCCAACCATAGGGCTGAGGGAGGCATTTATCGCCAGAGCACCATTGGCTGGGGACCCAAGGGTTTACGAGACAAAACTGGTATGATTGCAAGGTTCGAAACTTAATAAATACCCTAGCGCTTAAAGACACTCACCACCCGCACAAACAGCCTCGGGTTAGTCTTTTTGAGGGTTTTGAGCGTCGGATGGAGCAGGGACTGGAGATGGTTTGTCACCCTTGCTTCCTTCTTTTCCCCCCGCCGTGTTGGCTCTAGCCGACGGCACATTATTTCCTGGTTTTAGCATTGGTGCCCCTGGGCAAACTGCAGGCGAAGTCGTTTTCAATACCGCGCTGACTGGTTACCAAGAGATCATTACTGATCCTAGTTATTCCCGCCAAATTGTTACTTTGACCTATCCCCACATCGGTAATGTCGGTGTTAATTCCCAAGATGCCGAGTCAGAGCAAATTCATGCAGCTGGCTTGGTGGTTAAAGACCTACCGCGTCGAGTATCTAACTTCCGCTCTGAAGCCAGTCTAGATGACTATCTCACTAAAGCAGGGGTAGTTGGTATTTCTGGCATTGATACGCGCAAACTCACCCGTATCCTGCGTGATAAAGGGGCTCAGTCTGGTGCAGTTGTCGCTGGCAAATTGGGGGACGATATCGAGCCTCTGGCTAAAAAGGCTTTAGAGCTGGCCAAGTCTTTTCCTGGCATGGCTGGTTTAGATTTGGCTAAGGTTGTTACTACCAAGATGGCATACGAGTGGCGCGAAGCCGAATGGGAACTGCATGGCGCCGACGACAAGCCTGCCTATAAAACTTTGGATACTAGTAAGCCCCTTAAAAAAGTTGTTGCTTATGACTTTGGTGTGAAACGCAATATCTTGCGCATGCTCACAGAGCGGGGCTGTCAACTCACCGTGGTGCCTGCCCAAACGAGTGCTGCGGAGGTTTTAGCAATGAACCCTGATGGGGTATTTTTCTCAAATGGCCCTGGAGATCCTGGTCCTTGTGATTATGCGATTGCTGCCGCAAAAGAGATTATTGAAAAGGGTGTACCCACCTTTGGTATTTGCCTTGGTCACCAAATCATGGGCTTGGCCGCTGGTGCCAAAACCTTGAAGATGAAGTTTGGTCACCATGGTGCCAACCATCCTGTAAAAGATTTGGATACTGGGCGCGTAGCGATTACCTCGCAGAATCACGGCTTTGCTGTAGATGTCAATACCTTGCCTGACAACATTCGTGTCACGCATGTTTCATTATTTGATGGATCATTGCAAGGCCTGGCCTGGAAAGATAAGCCTGCATTGTGTTTTCAAGGTCATCCAGAGGCTTCGCCTGGCCCGCATGACATTGCGTATTTATTTGATCGTTTTGTGGAGTTGATGAGTGCCCCCCAGAATATTAGTAACCAGGGAGGCAAATAATGCCTAAGCGTAGCGACATTAAGAGCATCCTCATCATTGGTGCTGGTCCAATTGTGATTGGCCAAGCCTGTGAGTTTGACTACTCGGGTGCACAAGCCTGTAAGGCCTTGCGTGATGAAGGTTACAAAGTGATCTTGGTGAACAGCAACCCTGCCACCATCATGACTGATCCTGAAATGGCTGATGTGACTTACATCGAGCCGATTACTTGGGAAGTGGTTGAACGCATTATTGCGACAGAAAAACCAGATGCGATTTTGCCAACCATGGGCGGTCAAACTGCTTTGAACTGCGCACTCGATTTACATCGTCACGGTATTTTAGAAAAGTACGGTTGTGAATTGATTGGTGCTTCACCAGAGGCAATTGATAAAGCGGAAGATCGTCAGAAATTTAAAAATGCGATGACGAAGATTGGTTTGGGCTCTGCGAAGTCTGGAATTGCGCATTCGCTGGAAGAGGCACATGAAGTCCAACAACGCATTCAGATAGAAACCGGCAACGTAGGCTTTCCAGTAGTCATTCGTCCCTCGTTCACTATGGGTGGATCTGGCGGTGGTATTGCTTACAACCGTGAAGAGTTTGAAGAGATTTGCAAACGGGGCTTAGATTTATCACCAACACGTGAGCTCTTGATTGAAGAATCTCTCTTAGGTTGGAAAGAGTTCGAGATGGAAGTGGTGCGTGACCGTGCCGACAATTGCATCATTGTTTGCTCCATTGAAAACTTAGACCCGATGGGCGTGCACACTGGTGATTCGATTACCGTTGCTCCTGCTCAGACACTCACCGATAAAGAATATCAATTGATGCGCAATGCATCGATCGCAGTATTGCGGGAGATTGGGGTAGATACCGGTGGCTCTAACGTACAGTTTTCGATTAATCCAGTCGATGGTCGCATGATTGTGATTGAGATGAATCCCCGGGTTTCTCGTTCATCTGCTTTGGCTTCTAAAGCAACCGGTTTTCCGATTGCGAAGATCGCCGCTAAGTTGGCGGTTGGTTACACCTTAGATGAGTTAAAGAATGACATTACTGGCGGTGCAACGCCAGCATCCTTTGAGCCATCAATCGATTACGTCGTGACTAAGATTCCGCGTTTTGCTTTTGAGAAATTCCCCCAAGCAGATTCTCGTTTAACGACCCAGATGAAATCCGTTGGCGAGGTGATGGCAATAGGCCGTACCTTCCAAGAGTCTTTCCAAAAAGCCTTGCGTGGCTTAGAAGTCGGCGTGGATGGTCTAGATGAGTTTTCTACTGATCTAGATGACATCATTCAAGAGATTGGTGAGCCTGGCCCAGACCGTATTTGGTATTTGGGTGATGCTTTCCGCATGGGGATGGATCTCGATGAGGTTTATGCTGAGACTAAGGTCGATCCTTGGTTTCTAGAGCAAATTCAAGAGTTAGTTTCAATTGAAACGGAACTTAAACTGCGCAAGATCGATGCTTTATCTGCTGCTGAGTTGCGCTTTGTGAAGCAAAAAGGTTTCTCAGACCGTCGCCTTGCAAAGTTGTTAGGGGTGGATGCTTCTTCTGTGCGAGCTGCACGTCATCGCTTAAAAGTAGTGCCAGTCTATAAACGGGTAGATACCTGTGCTGCAGAGTTCTCCACCAATACCGCTTATTTATATTCCACTTACGAAGCCGAGCATGGCGAGTGTGAATCACAACCAACGAACCGTGACAAGATCATGGTTCTCGGTGGCGG
>CAIMXN010000174.1 GCA_903845455.1 uncultured beta proteobacterium
CCAATTGCACCACCAGCAAAAAAGATCGCCATGTAAAGTGCATTTAAGTGGCTACGAATATCTGCACCCAGTAAGTAGATGGTGCGCTGACCTAAAACAACATTACTTTGCATGCCAAGATCGAGAAGAATTCCTGCTATTACTAAGACAGCTAAAGATCTGTGTTCACCCATTTGGATAACAGAAATGCAAGCACTACAGTAACAAGAGAAAAACCAGTAGCGATCTTGGTATGCCCATAATTAGCCATTCTGCCGGTAATGGGGGCAGCAAATACTCCCAGTGCACCTGTGAGCTCATCTTAGGGCGTAAATAAAGGGGCTGATTGTTGATCTATATAAAATATTCTTTACTTAGTATTTGTCATTAATCTGTCATATATATTTCTATATAATTGGAAATATGAAAAATACAGATGCTATTTCTGCTTTCCTAGCCTTAGGACAAGAATCCCGCCTTAATGTTTTTCGCTTGATTGTTCAGCGGGGCGATGCTGGTCTAACCCCAAGTCAAATCATTGAGAAGTTAGGTATTCCCAATGCCACGCTTAGTTTTCACTTAAAAGAATTGACTCAAGCGAATCTACTTTTAGTGGAACGTCAGAGTCGCAATTTAATTTACCGCCCAAATGCCAGGTTAGTTCAAGACCTCAGCGTGTTCTTGTTAGATAACTGCTGCGGTGGTAAATCCTGCACACCATCCAAGTCTTTGAAAAAGGTTAAATGACCATGAGGCAGTACAACATCCTCTTTTTGTGTACCCATAACTCTGCACGCTCAGTCCTAGGAGAGGCACTTGCTTCAACCCATGCTAGCGGAAAGTTCGTGGGTTACTCGGCTGGCTCTACTCCAGGCGACACAGTAAACCCATTCGCTGCTGAAATTACCAAAGAGTTAGGCTATCCAGAAGAAAAACTCAGAAGTAAGAGTTGGGATGAGTACGGCTTACCTGGTGCGCCAGAGATGGATTTCATCATCACGGTATGCGATAACGCTGCCGGTGAGGTTTGTCCATTTTGGCCGGGTAAGCCAGCCACAGCCCACTGGGGATTTCCTGATCCATCACAAGTGCAGGGTAGTGATGAAGAAAAGCGCAGAGCATTCAGGAATGTCATGATTGGCCTTAAGAAGCGCCTTGATCTGATGGCCGATATGCCCCTAGAAACTTTGGATTCCCTGAGCCTTCATCAAATTCATACACAAGAAAGTGCTAAGTCATGAATGCCTTAACTAAAAAACTGTCATTCCTAGATCGTTATTTGACAGTCTGGATCTTTGCAGCAATGACATTTGGCATTGGCTTGGGCTACTTCTATCCTGGGGTTGAGGGCTTTATCAACTCCTTTCAGGTCGGTACTACGAATATTCCAATCGCAGTTGGCTTGATTTTGATGATGTATCCCCCTTTTGCTAAGGTGCGCTACGAAGACTTGCCTGATGTGTTTAAAGACAAACGCATCTTTGGTATTTCACTCCTAATGAATTGGTTTATCGCGCCGACCTTGATGTTCTTTTTGGCCATTACCTTTGTGCCAGATCAGCCTGAGTACATGGCTGGCCTGATTCTGATTGGCATTGCACCTTGTATTGCCATGGTGATTGTTTGGAATGACCTTGCAAAAGGCTCTGCTGAGTATGCGGCTGGCTTAGTGGCCTTTAATGCTATTTTCCAAGTTTTATTCTTTAGTGTTTATGCCTATTTCTTCCTAACTGTCTTGCCACCATATTTTGGTTTGGCTGGGTCTAGCGTCAGTGTGAGCATGGGTCAAATTGCCCAAAGCGTTTTTGTCTACCTCGGAATACCTTGTATTGCAGGTATCTTGACTCGGGTAGTGATGCTCAAATTTGTTACTAAAGATTGGTACCACGAGCATTTTGTTCCCCGTATTGGCAAGATCACTTTAATTTCTTTGTTATTTACTATCGTGGTGATGTTCAGTCTTAAAGGAAAACTCATCCTTACACTACCAATGGATGTAGTAACGATTGCTATTCCGCTCCTAGTCTTTTTCCTGATCATGTTCTTGCTGACCTTCTTGATCACTGGAAAAATGGGCATTGACTATAAGCGTTGCTGCACTTTGTCATTTACAGCAGCTAGTAATAACTTTGAATTAGCGATTGCAGTTGCGATTGCGGTATTCGGCATCAATTCCGGGGCTGCCTTTGCGGCCGTTATCGGACCTTTAGTTGAGGTACCAATCATGATCGGCTTGGTCACTGTAGCGCTTTGGTTTAAAGAGAGCTTCTATTCAAAGCCGCCCAACATCCATTAAGGCCGATACTTTCTCACCAACTCTTCGAGAGAAAAGGCATCATTCTGCTTTCTGAGTTGATTGATATTTTTTCTGAGAGCGGCAATATCTTTATATTTTAGTTTGCCCAGTTTCTTTTTATCCATACCGTAGGTATCCACGAGATATCTGACTCCCGAGCTTGAGATAAGGTAGCGAACTGTGGCATAAGCTGCCAAGAGTAGGGCAGAGAAAAAGGCTAGTAACATTTATTTCAGAAAAGCATCGTAGAAGGTTTTGATCGTGAGAGCCGTTACAGAGAGAAAGAAGGCTTTACGGATAAAGCCATTGCCATGCTTGATGGCAATTTTGCTGCCAATTTGACCGCCTAAAAAATTAGCCACTGCCATAAAAATACCTAAGCGCCAGTCGATGAAACCCATATAAAAGAAGACGCATAAAGCACCAAGGTTCGATGCAATATTTAAAAACTTGGAAGGGGCTGCAGAACGTAAGAAGTCAAAGCCCAATATCCTCGTATAGAAGAGTTTATAGAAAGCACCCGCTCCAGGCCCAAGAAAGCCGTCATAAAAACCAATCAGGCCTGCGCCCGCAGAGGCAATCGCATTTTGTTTGTGATGTTGATGACGGGGCGCATGCACTAAACCTGCATTTGATTTGAGATTAAAAATCAGCAAAACTACTAAAAAGAAAGGTAAGGCACTACGTAACCATTGGTTAGGGATTTGGGTAACAAGATAGGCACCACCTACCGATGCTAAAAAAGCTGCAGTAGAGGAAATGAGTACTAGCTTCCATGGACTTTTATTGGCTCGGGCATATTGCATGGCTGAACCAGCGGTACCAATGATGGAGGCAATCTTGTTCACTCCCAAAAGGCTAGCAGGAGCCATGCCTGGTAATACAGAAAAGAGTGCTGGAACTTGAATCATCCCGCCGCCACCCATGATGGCGTCGATCAGGCCCGCAAGCAAGGCACATGCAGTAAGCAGGCTGAGGTCAAGCAAGGAGAGGTCAAACATCTATAGTTCTATTTGTGGTTTTCATTGTTATGGGATCAAGCACAGTTTCATTTTAGTGGGATTTATTCTTAGCAAGCCATCTTCATTGCCATTACAGGCTGATTTGAATGGTAATCGCTATTGGGGTCGCTAGTATCCAAGAGACTAAAGCTATTGCGTAAGTAATTAGCCCATGAAAATAGATACTTACCCAGTAGTCAGTCAGCCTAAAGAGTATTAGGGTTACATAAGTGCATACCCTTAAATATTCGGATCATAAAACCAATGACAAAGCATTTCGGGGGTAACTACTGAGATACCAATTTACAATGTTTGTAATAATGATAAAAATAAGAAATTAATAAAAATTGCTTAAATATAAAAAAAACCTCGTTGAGATTTTTGGCTCATTTGCCTTCTACTGGAGTTTTGCTGCCATTCTTTACTTCATTCCAGTATTAAAGAGTGGGCCTCTTACTTATTATCTATTTCTTCCCGCGGCAGTGAAGTTATTTACGATACTCATTTTTAGGTGGCGCGCTGTTATTGGGATTTCGTTGGCCGTATTTTCTCGTTTGGAACTAGTAGCCCCTGAGCAATCCACGATGAGTTGGTTGATGATTGCTGTATTTACTACGTTGGCTATATATCTTATGATTGAGCTTGGCTTGAAGTTGCTCAGGGTTGACGGACAATTATCAAACTTAAAATACTCTCAAGTGGTTTTTTTGGCGCTTTTGACAAGCCTAACCAATGGCTTTACTTTTTCGTATAGTGTTAGCCACCTTACAGCTATACAAGTCGGTGAAAATATATTTCATGGTGGTTTTTTGGCTGGA
>CAIMXN010000175.1 GCA_903845455.1 uncultured beta proteobacterium
GTAGAGAAGCGTGAGATTCCAGGTTATTACTTCAATATCACTGCTTATGCAGAGCAGTTACTAACTGGCTTGGATAATTTAGGCTGGCCTGAACGTGTCAAGACCATGCAACAAAATTGGATTGGTAAAAGTCGCGGTGTACGGTTTGCGTTTAAACATGAGATTGCTGACGCACATGGCAACTTTATTCAAGATGGTCAGTTGTATGTATTTACTACCCGTGCAGATACCATCATGGGTGTTACCTTCTGCGCAGTGGCAGCTGAACATCCTCTGGCCACGCAGGCAGCAATTAATAACCCTGCACTTGCTGCCTTTATTGAGAAATGTAAAACTGGTAGCGTGATCGAAGCAGATCTAGCCACCCAAGAAAAAGAAGGGATGTTCACTGGCTTATATGTGAGACATCCTTTGACACATGAGCCCGTGCCAGTCTGGGTTGGTAATTATGTTTTGATGTCTTATGGCGATGGTGCTGTGATGGGTGTCCCTGCGCACGATGAGCGTGATTTTGCATTTGCTCTAAAATACGATCTACCAATTAAGCAAGTAGTTGCTTTGCGCGGCCCTTCTGAAATGTTTAATTCGACCCGTTGGCAGGATTGGTATGCCCAAAAAGAAGGTGTTGAGTGTCTGAATAGTGGCAAGTACGATGGTATGTCTTATGAAGAGGCAGTTGCTGCTGTTGCTCAAGATTTAGAGGTAATGGGCATTGGTGAAATCAAAACCACTTACCGTTTGCGTGATTGGGGAATTTCTCGTCAGCGCTATTGGGGTACACCAATTCCGATCATTCATTGTGGCGATGAGCAAAATCCAGGCTGTGGAGCAGTACCTGTTCCAGAAGCCGATTTGCCAGTCATTTTGCCTGAAGACTGTGTACCTGACGGCAGCGGTAATCCACTCAATAAGCGCACTGATTTCTTAAATGTAAAGTGCCCTCAGTGTGGCAAACCAGCACGCCGTGAGACTGACACCATGGATACCTTTGTAGATTCCTCTTGGTATTTCATGCGCTATACCGGTCCTAATGCGACGACCATGGTAGATGGGCGCAATGAATACTGGATGCCAATGGATCAATACATTGGTGGTATTGAGCATGCGATCTTGCATCTGCTATATGCACGCTTTTGGACTAAGGTAATGCGCGATCTGAATTTGATTACCTTTGATGAGCCATTTCAGAATCTACTTACCCAGGGAATGGTCCTCAATGAAACCTATTACACAGAAGATTCTGCTGGTAAGAAGACTTGGCTAAACCCTCTCGATGTTGAGCTCGATCTTGATGATAAAGGGCGTCCACTAGGTGCAAAGTTAATAGGCGACTCCTCTGGTACTCCAGTGATCATTGCTGGCGTCGAGAAGATGGCCAAGAGTAAGAACAATGGTGTTGATCCACAGGCTTTGATTGATCAATACGGTGCTGATACTGCACGTATCTTTACGATGTTTGCGGCTCCCCCGGAGCAACAGTTAGAATGGTCTGGAGCAGGTGTTGAGGGCGCATCCCGCTTCTTACGCCGTGTTTGGATGTACTCGAGCAGTCAAGCTGCTGCAATTCATGGTGCAGCAGATAGCTTGCCTGTCGATCTAAACGAGGCTGAAAAAGTATTACGCCGTGAAGTGCACTCTATTCTGAAGCAGGCAAATTTTGATTATCAGCGCCGTCAGTACAACACTGTAGTATCTGCTGCAATGAAGATGTTGAATGTGCTCGAACCTATTAAGTTAGGCGACGGCAGCGCTATTCGTACTTCCGTACTCAGAGAGTGTTTGAGTATTTTATTGCGCATTCTGTATCCAGTGGTACCTCATTTGACGCACGTACTTTGGCGAGATGCCGGCTATACACAGACTTTTGGGCCATTGTTGGATTCTTCATGGCCAGCAGTTGATGAAGCAGCTTTGGTCCAAACTGAGATCACGCTTATGCTACAAATTAATGGCAAGTTGCGTGGTGATATCCGTGTGCCAGCTGATGCATCTAAAGAGCAGGTAGAGATTTTGGCCTTACAAAGTGAACCTGCCATGAAAGCTTTAAATGGGGGAACTCCCAAGAAAGTTATTGTGGTTCCTGGGCGTTTAGTGAACGTTGTAGCTTGAGTGATTTGAGACCTTTAATAGAAGTTGACCATATGAGCGTAGATCGAAAAATTGACCTGCATCCACAAGGAATAAATACCTTGCGGCGTACTACGCTTCGCCTATTTTCTTTGCTGTCAATGAGCCCATTAATTGCATGTGGTTATCGCCTACGTGGCATGGTTGACCTTCCGTATAAAGTCTTAGCAATTAGTGGCAATCCTACTCCGCCATTGCGTGCCGATTTGCAGAGGGTTATTCTGACTGGCACAGATGCAAAAGTTGCCATTAATCCTAAGGATGCCGATTTAATTCTGGAAATCACAAACGATATTACTGGCCGAGAAATCTTGGCATATAACTCCAATGGTCAAGTTTCTGCTTATCGTTTGAGTATTCGTGTTGGGTTTAGGGCTTTTGATACTGCTGGCGTTGAGATTGTTCCTGAGACAGAAATTTATATTACTCGCGATATGGATTTCTCGGTTTCTACTGTTCTGGCAACGGATATTCAACAGCAACAACTCCTAACTTCTATGCGCAGTGATTTGGCTGTTCAGATTTTGCGCCGGGTAGCAGCTTCCGCAAGAGCGCCACAAGCTAAAAGTTTCTAAAGAGAATGATGAGCTCGCGTGGTTAAAGCTGATGCCTTGCAAGCACACCTCAAGTCGCTCAGCTCTGCTAGCGCCGTTCAGTCTTTATATATTTTTAGTGGAGACGAGCCTCTATTGATGATGGAGGCAATGGATCAACTGCGAGCTGCTACAAAAATATTAGGTTATACCGAGCGTGAGGTGTTGTTGCAAGAGCGGGGTTTTGATTGGAGCGCTCTGATGAATGCGGGACAAACGATGTCTCTTTTTGGTGATAAGCGCTGGGTAGAGTTACGCATCCCAACAGGTAAGCCTGGTCGAGATGGGGCTGAGGCTTTAAAACAGTTTGCCGCTCAGATGCAGTCTCAGTCTGTGAATCCTGAAGGGCCAGAAACGGTAGTTTGTATTGTGCTGCCCAGATTAGATGGTAAAACTAAAACTTCTGCTTGGTTTAGTGCTTTAGATGATGCAGGCATGGCTATTCAGATTGATTCTTTGGATCGCGGTTATTTGCCAAGTTGGATTGCTGGACGTTTGAAGAAGCAGGGTCAAGAGATAGAGTCTGGACCTGAAGGTCAAAGATCGCTGGAGTTCATTGCTGATCAGGTGGAAGGTAATTTGATTGCTGCACACCAAGAGATTCAAAAGTTGGGATTGCTATATCCACTTGGAAAGTTAACGGAAGAGCAAATTCGTGCGGCAATATTGAAAGTTGCACGATATAACGTCTTTGAGTTAACGGAGGCAATGCTAGCAGGTGATTTGCCACGCCTAAATCGTATGTTAGATGGCTTAAAAGGCGAAGGTGAGCCGCTTGTCTTGATTCTGTGGAGCGTAACCGAAGAGCTTAGGCTACTATCTAAACTAAAGGCAGCGAGCGATGCTGGTGAGTCAGTTCAGCAGCTCATGCGTGCTAATCGAGTCTGGGGAAACAAGGAGCGTCTTTATCCTAATGCACTGAAACGAATTCAGCCTTTAAGGTTACGCAGAGCAATGCAGGTTGCCGCAGGATTGGATCGCCAGGCTAAGGGTTTATATGCTGCAGAGTTACCAGCAGATCCCTGGGATGGTTTACGTTTAGTGGGTAGTTTGTTGCGCTAATGAAAGATAAGTTAAATATTGGTAGATGATTAAAAAATGAGTTCTTCGATTAAAAAAATGATGCAGGATATTGGTAGGCGGGCGCGTGGCGCATCGCGCGCCATGGCACGTGCATCGAGTGAACAAAAAAATCAGGCTTTATTGCACATTGCTAAATTAGTGCGCGAGCAGTCCATTCAAATTCAGAAGGTCAATGAGGGAGATGTTGCCCGTGCTAAATCGAGCGGCCAAGATGCAGCTTTTATTGATCGCCTGACGATGACCCCAAAATCTATTGAGACGATGGCGCTTGGCTTGGAAAAAATCGTTTCTCTTGAAGATCCTATCGGTAAAATTTCTGTGTTGAAAAAACAGGCTTCTGGTATTGAGCTAGGGCAGATGCGAGTGCCATTGGGTGTGATTGGTATCATTTACGAATCTCGTCCCAATGTCACGATTGATGCAGCTGCGCTATGTTTGAAGTCGGGTAATACTGTGATATTGCGCGGTGGTTCCGAGGCAATTGATTCAAATACATTGCTAGCGAAGATGATTCAAGATGGTTTAGCTGCGGCGGGCTTACCTACGGATGCTGTGCAAGTAGTGGGAACAACTGATCGAGCTGCTGTCGGTGAAATGATCACTATGACTGAGTACATTGATGTCATCGTACCTCGTGGTGGCAAGAGTTTGATTGCCCGCTTAATGGCTGAGGCTCGTGTACCAATGATCAAGCACTTGGATGGGATTTGCCATACCTATATAGATGCTGAAGCTGATATCGAGATGGCCATTAAGATTTGTGATAACGCTAAGACTCAGCGTTATGCACCATGCAATGCCATGGAGACCTTGCTAGTGAACAAAGAGGTGGGCGCTAAAGTATTACCAGCCCTTTGTAAGATCTATCAAGATAAGGGTGTGGAGCTACGTGTAGATCCGCTTACTCGTAAAACCCTAGAGGATGTTGGTTTTAAGAACTTAGTAGATGCTAAGGAAGAGGATTGGCAAGCTGAGTATTTGGCACCCATTTTATCGATTAAAACGGTTGTTGATATTGACGAGGCTATGAATCATATTGAGCGCTATGGGAGTAAACATACCGATGCCATTATTACCAATAACAAGGCAAGGGCAGATCGGTTCTTGCGAGAAGTAGATAGTGCTAGCGTGATGGTCAATACCAGTACCCGCTTTGCTGATGGCTTTGAATATGGCCTAGGGGCAGAGATTGGTATCTCTAATGACAAATTACATGCGCGCGGCCCAGTGGGCTTGGATGGTTTGACCTCTCTGAAATATATTGTTATGGGTCATGGTGAGATTCGCACTTAAATGTACTCAAGCTACTTAAACTTCACTGTAGGTAAGGATGGATTGAATGGGTAATTCTTATCTTTGGGTGAAGACATTCCACATTGTTTTTATTGCTTCTTGGTTTGCCGGACTTTTTTACCTCCCTCGTATTTTTGTAAATTTGGCTGAAGAAAAAAATGCTGATGCACAAGCACGTATCTTGGGAATGGCAGATCGACTTTTTCGTTTTATGACCATTCTTGCCGTGCCGGCAGTTTTGCTCGGTCTCATCCTATGGCTGTATTTTGATATTGGTAGGGGTGAGGTGTGGATGCACGCCAAATTATTTTTTGTTGTCTTGGCGATTGGTTATCACCATGCTTGCTGGACTCTGTTAAAAAAGTTTCGTGCGGGTCTGAACAAGCGCTCTGGCGTTTGGTACCGCTGGTTTAATGAAGTCCCTGTCCTGTTGTTGATTGTGATTGTTGCCCTGGCTGTGATCAAACCCTGATTCCTCTGAATTTTCAGAACTTTTTAATTCACCCCTTTTAGATTGTTAGCCTCATGAGATTTTTTGTTGTTTGTCCCGGTGGCTTAGAGGCGCCGCTCGCTCAAGAGCTAGCCAGTATTGCTCAGCGGGCTGATTCACAGGCTTTGGGGAAGTGGGTGATTGATCCAACGCCCACTAGCCCAACTGGTGGCGTAGGTCTTGCTGCGCCTTTATCTGCAGCAATGGCCTTAAATCTCCATTCACGTATTGCTAGTCGCGTGTTATTGCAAATGGCTGAGTCGCCTTATCGTCAAGAAGAAGACTTGTATCGCCTAGCTAGTGGCTTAGCATGGGAGGAGTGGTTTAGTTCAAAGCAAACCCTGCGAGTTGATGTGACAGCACATCGCTCCCCGCTCAAGAGCTTGAACTTTGCGACCCTGAAGATCAAAGACGCCATTGTGGATCGCCTACGGGATGTCACTGGTGATCGGCCTAGTATTGACACAGCCTTTCCAGATGTGCGGGTTCAGGCGCATTTGACGGCTACTCAAGTCACTATTTATTTAGATACCTCGGGCGAGGCCTTATTCAAGCGCGGTTGGCGTGATGAGAAGGGCGATGCGCCACTGAAGGAAAATTTAGCTGCTGGAATTTTGGCTATTACTGGCTGGAAACCATCTCAGGCGCTTTTTGATCCCATGTGCGGTAGTGGCACATTCTTAATTGAAGCAGCGCAAACGGCGTTAGCTATTCCGCCAGGGGCTATTCGGTCTGGGATATATGGTGAGGATATCAAGCCAAGTAGATTGGCTTATCGCCCCCTAGTCACATCGGCTCATGGCTTTGGCTTTCAGAGGTTAAAACCATTTAATGAGTCTGCAGAACAAAAGCGTTGGATAGGCTTAAAAGAATCTGCCTTGGCAGAGATCTTGGAAAAACGAAAACAGTATCCGGATGCGCAATCGCTTTTGATTACCGGTGGGGATATTAATGAAAAATTAGTCTCCATGTTTAAAGGCAACTGGCAACGCGCACAATTACCCGGCTTACCAGTGGTGCGACAGGTAGATGCATTGGCTGCGAAGCCTCCAGCGAGCTCAATAGCAGGGGTGATGCTATTGAATCCTCCGTATGGTGAACGATTAGTAATTAAGGGTGGCCGCGGTGCAGAACGTGGTTCTGATTCGGAGGCTGAATATGATGAGCAAGAACCTGAGAATCGCTTTGAGTTGAATCTAGAGACTGGCCGCCAAAGCGCTAAGCGCTCTAGCCGTGAATCACTAAAGCGCTTACAAGCACAAGAAGAGCAAGATCCAAAGTTTGTAGAGTTTTTGCAGCAGTTTGGCCAGCATCTGAAAGATGCTTTTGGTGGCTGGAGTGTGTTCGTTTTAACTGCTGATATGGCGCTGCCCGGACAATTGCGTATCAAAGAGTCAAAGCGCACCCCTTTGTTTAACGGTCCACTAGAATGCCGTCTCTTTAAATTTGAGATGCATCAAAAGCGGGAGTCTTAAAATATTAATATTGAATCGAATGAAGAAAGAGTTTAGTAATGGAATTTAAAACGTATATATGTCTTATTTGCGGCTGGGTATATGACGAAGCTGCTGGATTACCTGAAGAGGGTATTGCACCAGGAACACTTTGGAAAGATATCCCAATGAATTGGACTTGTCCTGAGTGCGGTGCGCGTAAGGAAGATTTTGAAATGATGGCGATTTAATGAAACAGTTTGGTGATCAAAGTGCATAGAGATAGGAAGTGACCGTGGGACAAAACGAAGTTTTATTTGAGCGTGCACAGAAAACCATTCCTGGAGGGGTTAATTCTCCAGTGAGAGCCTTTCGACAAGTGGGTGGCACCCCCCGTTTTGTTTCAAGGGCAAAAGGCCCGTATTTTTGGGATGTGGAGAATCAGCGCTATATCGATCTCATCATGTCTTGGGGTCCGATGATTGTCGGTCATGCCAATCCTGAAGTGGTAGAGGCAGTAAAAAAAGCTGCAGAGACCAGCTTTAGTTATGGTGCTCCGACCGAAGGAGAAATTGAGTTAGCTGAACGTATTTGTGCATTGATGCCGAGCATTGAGCAAGTGCGCATGGTATCTAGTGGTACCGAAGCAACCATGAGCGCTTTGCGCTTGGCACGTGGTCATACTGGTCGTGATTTGATTATTAAATTTGAAGGCTGCTACCACGGCCATGCCGATAGCCTGTTGGTGAAAGCCGGCTCTGGACTATTAACTTTTGCAGACTCCACTCAAAATGCACCTTCTTCTGGCGGGGTTCCGCAGGATTTGGTGAAGCATACTTTAGTACTGCCTTATAACGATGTTGCGGCAATGGAAGAGGTATTTAAAAAGCAGGGTGATCAAATTGCCGCTGTGATCATAGAACCGATTGCCGGCAATATGAATTTGATTCAGCCCTCAAAAGAATTTTTAGCGGCGGTTCGTAATCTCACGAGCAAGCACGGTAGTGTTTTAATTTACGACGAAGTGATGACGGGATTTAGGGTTGCTTTGGGTGGTGCGCAATCCTTGCAAGGTATTATTCCTGATCTCACCTGTTTGGGTAAGGTGATGGGTGGGGGCATGCCCATGGCTGCCTTTGGTGGCAAAAAAGCAATCATGTCCAAGCTTGCACCCCTAGGAAATGTTTACCAAGCAGGTACTTTATCGGGTAATCCAGTGGCTGTGGCTGCAGGCCTTAAAACTTTAGAGATTATTTCTCGAGCGGGGTTTTATGAGTGCTTAAGCACTCAAACCCAAAAGTTGATGGCTGGCTTAAAGCAAGCTGCTGATAAGTCAGGTATTCCATTTGCTGTTGACAGCGTCGGTGGCATGTTCGGTCTTTACTTTGCAGACAAGGTACCTACTTCATATGAAGCGGTTACAAAGACGGACATTGAGGCGTTTAAAAAGTTTTTCCACGCCATGTTAGACGAGGGTGTTTACCTGGCACCTTCAGCCTATGAGGCTGGCTTTACTTCGATTACCCACGATGATGAAGTGCTAGCGCAAATTATTGCTGCTGCAGAGATTTCTTTTAAGAAGCTCTAGACGGCATTACATTCTTATGGGATGGTCATAGCCATCGACTTGAATGATTTCTAGTCGCTTAGAATCTTCGCCAGAATCTGAAATTTCCATCGCGGTGAGTTTGCCACCCCAGACACAACCCGTATCAAGGCCAATAACCTTGTGCTGTCTCAAGAGCCCTAAGGTTGACCAGTGTCCAAAATAGACCAAGATATCTTGAGTTTTGCGTTTTGGAACTTTGAACCAAGGAATGTATCCCTGGGGACCATGCTCTAAACCCTCTTTACTTTCAAACTCCATTTGTCCTGTGGGGGTGCAGAAACGCAAACGGGTCAGCGCATTAGTAATCACTCGTAGACGCTCAACACCCTTGAGAGAGTTACTCCATTTATTGGGGGTATTGCCATACATGCTTGCCAGAAAATCAACGTAGGATTTCTTACGCAAGGCTTTTTCAACTTCTTGCGCGCACTCGATAGTTTGCTGTAGATCCCATTGTGGAAGGATGCCTGCATGCACAGTGATGATTTTGCCATTACTTAAGGCCATTGGCCGATGACGAAGCCAATGAATTAACTCAGCTCGATCTGGCGCATTCAGAATGCTTTCTACAGTATCTAGACCTTTGGTTTTTCTCAGGCCAGCATCAATTGCCAAGAGATGTAGGTCATGATTGCCTAAGATACATTCTGCACGACCTTGTTCTTGCAAGGATTTGAGTTGGCGCAGTGCTCCCAGTGAGTCTGGTCCGCGGTTAACAAGATCCCCCAGAAAAATCATTTTGGATTTTTTTGGGAGTTTTTCGACTAGGTGTTTCAGAGATGGGGTACATCCCTGTATATCGCCAATGGCGTAAATCTTATTCATCCTCTATCTTAAAGCGGAATGCGCATGTGGAGTTATTCAGAGCTAATCTTTTTAACGACACTGTAACGGACTAAGGTTTTCTTGCGTGCCTCATCATGATCGACGATGGGTAATGGGTAGTCTCTTCCCAGCAATATCCCCGCTGCTTCTAGTTCAATGTGGCCAGCTTGCCAAGGTGCATGAATGGATTTTTTTGAAAGCTTTTCTAATTGGGGTAAATATTTTCGAATGAATTTGCCTTCAGAATCAAATTTTTCAGATTGCGTAATGGGGTTAAAAATCCTGAAATAAGGTTGCGCATCACATCCCGAGGAAGAGGCCCATTGCCAGCCACCATTGTTAGAAGAAAATTCGAAATCGTTCAGATATTCTGCAAAATAAGCCTCACCCCAGCGCCAATCTATTCCTAAATCTTTTGTTAAGAAGCTAGCAACAACCATGCGCAAGCGATTATGCATATAGCCACTTTGATTGAGTTGATGCATGGCGGCATCTACCAATGGATAGCCAGTCTTGCCTTCACACCAGGCCGTAAAGAGTTTCTTGGCTGTTGAGCCGCTTTCCCATTGGATGTTGTCATAGTCAGGTTTAAAAGAGAGGCCATCTGCGAGCCTTGGATGATTAGCCAGAATCATGAAATAGAAATCACGCCAAATGAGTTCGTTTAGCCAAATAGTGGCACCCATGCTACCTGCCAACATGCGGCGATAAGCTTCTCTTACCAAGCCTCGAATTGATAACATGCCAAAACGCAAATGGGTAGAGAGGTAGCTAACCCCTTTAATAGCTGGAAAGTCCCTGCCAAGTTGGTATTGATCGATTCGTGGGAGAAAGTCTTCTAAGAAAGTTTGACCACCTTCTGATCCTGGAGGTAGATAAGCTTCAATACCAGTCTTTACAAATCCCATCGACTTCAGGCTAGGTAATGGTAGATCTAACTTTTTTGGAATAGGTACAAATTGATTTTTCTTGGGGGTGCAATCATAAGCAGCTAAGTCTTGTTCTCGAAGAGTCCTTAGCCAATTATTTTTGTAGGGTGTAAAGATCGAAAAGACGGTATTCGAGTTGGTGAGTATTTCTTTTTTCTCAAAAATGACTTGATCCTTGAAGTCTTTAAAGTCGATATTGAGTGCAGTTAAACGCTTCGCAACGACTTGGTCGCGTGCTATAGCTGAGGGCTCATAATCATGATTGGTAAAAACGCTGCCTACTCCAAGCTCACTGGCGATCTGGGGAATACATTCGGTGGAATCACCGTAGCGAATAATGAGGCCACCACCTTGTTGGCGCAGCTCCCCATCAATCTGTTTGATGCCTTGCCAGATAAAGTCGACTCGACGATCGTGCTTAAGCCCATCTTTATCTAGCTTCCCCTGTATTAGGGGTTTTAGGATATTGAGATCAAAAATAAAGACTAGCCAAACCTGATTGTTTTCTTGGAGCGCATGATGGAGCGCTGCATTGTCATACAGGCGTAGATCGCGACGGAGCCAAACGAGTGCTTTTTTCATAGTCAGTATCTTAGGGCTAATTTGGCGGGAGCGCTGGAGCTACAGGGTAATATCTTCCTTAATTATGGATACATTATTTTTTATCACCTCAAAGATAGTACAGTTTTGTATTGAGCCATTAAATTGGGTCATCATTTTTGTGGTTCTGAGTCTTTTATTTCTCGGTTTGAAAAAGCCGCATCTTGGGAAGCGTTTTCTGTTGCTGGTGCTGTTCGACCTTTTTTTAGTGGGATGGCTCCCTACTTCAGAGGTATTTTTGAGGGCGCTTGAGGATGTTGTTCCAAAGACTAATTTGGCTCAAATTTCAGAGAAAGATATTGGTGGGATCATCATCTTGGGCGGCGCGATCGAGGGCGGTGAGATTGCCGTAGATCGTGGTGAGATTTCAATTGGCGCTGCAGCGGAGCGTGTAACCAAGGCCTTTGAGCTCATACGTAAATATCCAAATTTACCTTTTATATTTAGCGGCTTCTCAGGGCGCCTATCCCCCAAGGGGGTATCAGAGACGGATGCCTTTAAGCAATTGATTGCTGAGCAGGGTTTGGCAGATAAATCGGCTCATTATGAGAATCAATCTCGTAATACCTATGAGAACGTTTTGCACATGAAGCCGATGATTGGCGAGTTCGGCGAAAAGAATTCCGATGGGGCCCTAAAGCCTTGGCTTTTAATTACTTCAGCAAGCCATATGTATCGATCGGTGAAGATTTTCCAAAAACAAGCTATTGCGGTACTTCCTATGCCCGTTGATTATCAAACTGCGCATCATTTGCAGTGGGGTAGATTTGACTTGGTAGATGGGGCCCAAAACTGGAATAGGCTCACTCATGAGGCAATTGGTGTTTTGGTTTATTGGATTACTGGAAAGATCTAGTTAATTAGTAAATTCGGTAAAATAAACCTACATGAGCACGGCTAAAAAAGCCCCTGTGGGTGAATCACTCAAATCCACCCAAATCCAAACCTCAAGCACTGGGTCATCGATCTCCTATTCCGCTGATCATCTAGCCAATCAGTTTTTAATCGCTATGCCTGGTATGGTTGATGAGAATTTTGCAGGCGCTGTGATTTATCTGTTTGAGCATACGGATAAGGGTGCGATGGGTTTGGTGGTTAATCGACCAACTGAGGTTGATTTAGCAACCTTATTTGACAAAATTGAGCTGAAGCTGGAAATCGCACCTTTGCTGGGTCAGCCAGTCTATTTTGGTGGTCCTGTTCAAGTTGAAAGGGGTTTTGTCTTGCATGAACCTAGCCCTGAATACTCATATTCCTCCTCTCTTGCAGTACCGGGCGGCCTCACCATGACTACCTCTAAGGATGTCCTAGAAGCAGTAGCTAATGGCCAGGGCCCTAAGCACTTTCAAATGACCTTAGGGTATTCGGGCTGGAGTGCTGGGCAGCTTGAGGAGGAGATTGCCCTCAATGGCTGGATCAATGTACCTTTGAGTTGCGACGAAATGGCAGAGATTATTTTTAATACCCCTGCTAGTCAGCGTTATGAACGGACTATGAGTCACCTCGGATTTGATCCCTCCCATTTGTCGGGAGAGGCTGGTCATGCCTGATTTGAAAGATGAGTACACAGTGATGGCTTTTGACTATGGGACCCGCAGAATTGGGGTGGCGGTGGGCAATACGCTAACCCAGGCAGGGCAGCCTATCCAAACCATTGCTGAAGATGGAAAAGAAGCCCGTTTTA
>CAIMXN010000176.1 GCA_903845455.1 uncultured beta proteobacterium
CGCGCAAGGTCAACTCGCATCAAACTCAAAGCTTAGTGAAAGAACCCATGGTCAATAAAATTACAGGGTCACGAAAGCTCCCATTTGGAAAGCGCATCCCAGCTTTGGTGCTTGTTGTTACGATGCTGTGCTCCACCTTATCGGCGAATGTCTCATTGGCAAGCCCAGCAGTTTCTGGAAAAACAACTAAAGGGGGCACCCCTATTGTTCCCGAGCAAGTTAACTCTACTACTTTGAGTTTGAAGCAACTAGGAGCACCAAATGCCATCCAATTATTAGGTCAAGACGGTCGAAATTTTATCAATTTTAATGTTCGAAATAATGAAGTGGTGTCAGAAGCAAAACTCAAGATTTCCTATAAGTATTCTCCTTATTTATTGCCAGAACAATCTCAAATTAATATTTATCTTAATGGAGAGTCATTAAGTGCTATTGAGATATCTAAAGGTCAAGGCAATCAAGATTTAGAGGCTGTCATTACCATACCTCCAGAGCTCTTTTCTGAAAATAACCAATTTACTTTTCAGCTTATTGGGCACTACGCATCAGATTGCGAAGATCCAAAAAGTCCAAAATTATGGGCTAACATCAGCAATCAGAGCACACTAAGGGTAACTACTTTACCCTTAACCCTTCCAAATGAGCTTGCGAATTTTCCAATCCCATTTGCCAGTAAAAATGATTCAAGAAAACTAGTTTTGCCTTTTATTTTTACTGCAAAACCAAGCAACACCACATTAGAGGCGGCTGGCATCCTCTCCTCATGGTTTGGTTCAATCTCAAACCAATCCGGATCCCAATTTCCAGTAGCAATGAGCAATATTCCCAGCACTGGGAATGCTGTAATTTTTGTTGAATCCCCTTTATCGTTGCCTGGTATCGCTTTGCCCACTATTACTGGCCCAATGGTATTTATTACCAGCAATCCAAAGGACCAGTATGGAAAATTGCTATTTGTCATGGGAAGAGATAGCGCTGAACTAAAGCAAGCAAGTATTGCTCTAGCTCTTGGCGGCCAAAATTTAGCAGGGCAATCTAGCACCTTAATTCCAGCAACCAATCTGCCAATTCGCAAGCCCTATGATGCCCCAAATTGGTTGAGCTCGAATGGTCCAGTTCAATTAAGCAAACTTAATGGCGATACCAAACAGTTAGCAGACCAGCCAGAGCCAGAGAAATCCACCGCCTCACCTAATGTCCAAATTCCACCAGCCTTATACAGTGCGAATGGGAAAGGCATTCCCCTTCATCTGGATTACAGCTATCAAAATCAAGCCAGCAACAATAATGCTGTCTTATCAGTCACTTACAAATCTCAGCCAATAAAAACTATTAAGCTCCCAATGCAAGATGAGTGGACATCCAAATTTAGCGGCGCAATAAAATCTTTAGCTCAAACTATAGGCTTATCCATAGACGCCGACAGTCTAGTTACCAAAAAATCCACTGTCTTTATTCCGCAAGCCATGATTTATCCAAGCCCCGCGGAAAAATCGGCCCTAAACAATGACCAAACTAATGTAGCGCCGTTTGTACTCACTGAATTTGCCCAGTCTTCTAGCAAACGATATGACTGTTCCGACCCGAGTAATCAAGGCAATATTGAGGCAACTATCAATCCCAATTCAACAATTGATATCTCAGGAATGCAGCATTTCATTCAGATGCCAAATTTAGCGGCATTTAGCAATAGCGGCTTCCCTTTTTCTCGTTTAGCGGATCTTTCCGAAACTGCCGTTGTTCTGCCTGATAACCCAAATGTATACGACTACTCCGCCTATCTTGCTGCACTAGGTCGCATTGGAAGGCTAACTGGGTACCCAGGAACGTCGATTACAGTTACTAGCGCTGCTCAATTAGATTCCGCAAAAGATAAAGATCTTTTGGTCATCACTTCTGGAAGTGAAAGTCAGCCACTCCTCAAGCAATGGGGAAATAGTATTCCCAGCAACAATCACAGTATTCTCAAGATACCAAACAACTTAAAAGATATCAGAAACTGGTTTAGCGACAATGCTAGCTTTGATATTTACCAAAATACCTTTATTGCGGGCTTCAAATCACCATTAGAAAGTAGTCGTAGTGTTATTTTAATTTCCAGCCTTAACCCTGAAAAGTTAATAGACATCACCGCATCTTTAGATGGGTCAATAGGCCCAATTTTTGGAAGTTTGGTGCGCCTAAATGAAGATCAAATAGAGCTGGTTTCTGTTCAGCAGAATTACCATTCAGGGTCCTTACCTTGGGCAAACTATCTCTCTTGGCTCTTATCGGAATATCTCTCTTTATTCATACTATTTAGTGTGATAGCAGCTCTAATACTGTCACTATTAATGTACGCAGCATTAAAAGCCGTGCGAAGAAAGCGTCTGCAATCATGATATCTCGATTTAGCACACCCTTTCTAACTCCGCCTTTAAAGGCGAAGCGCAATCTCTGGATTGCTAAAAGATGCTTATCTATAGGCTTATTCATTTTTGGCGTATTACAAAGCCATACTGTCTCGGCCGCACTGAATTGTGAGCCAGTTTCTTGGGCTCTCTGGAATAGCTTTAAGACTTCGTTTATTGAAGCAGACGGACGAGTTGTAGCAGGAGCTGCTCCACAATTTCAGAGTTTTTCAGAAGGTCAATCCTATGCAATGGTCTTCGCTTTAATTGCTAATGATCCTAAAACCTTCGATCTACTATGGCGCTGGAGCATAGTGAACTTAGCCAACAATAATATTGACTCTAGATTGCCTGCTTGGACTTGGGGAAAAGCAGAAGATGGCACATGGAAAATACTTGATGAAAACTCCGCATCTGATGCAGATATTTGGTATGCCTATGCATTATTAGAGGCCGGCCGACTTTGGCAGCGTAGCGACTATATAGCTGATGCAAACAAAATATTGGCCCTAGTTGAAAATAAATCCATCGTTATCCTGCCGGGACTCGGCAAGATGCTGCTTCCAGGACCCTTTGGATTTACCCTCTCCTCGGATCAATGGCAACTCAACCCTAGTTACCTGCCGATCCCTGTTTTAAGAAGGCTCGCTCTAAATAATAACAAGGGGCCCTGGTCTGAGATTGCAATCAATACAGACAAGATGATTACAGCTTCCAGTCCAAAGGGGCTTGTACCCGACTGGATAGATTACCAAGCGCAATCAGCTAATACAGGGAAATTTATCATTGATGCTACCAAGGGTGATCTTGGAAGCTATGACGCTATTCGAGTGTATTTGTGGGCAGGAATGACCTCCTCACAAGATCCACTTGCAAATTCAATCATGAGCTCTCTTGTTGGAATGAAAAACATTCTTGAGGCAAATGGCACTCCGCCTGAGAGAGTGAATACCTTGACAGGGAGTAGCTCAGGCATTGCTCCGCTTGGATTCTCAGCCGCATTAGCCCCCCTCCTTAAAACCAGCAAAAAAGATCTTTTATTGAAATCACAAACAGAGCGGGCACAACTTTTACAGTACTCAAGCCCTCCACCCATCTACTACGACTATGTGCTTAGTTTATTTGGCATAGGCTGGATCGAGAATCGCTACCGATTTTCAAGCAATGGTCAAATTAATTTAAATTGGAATCCAGTATGTACCCCAAAAATAAGTTAGTTCTATTGGGATTGGCTGCTAGTCTTATGCCCGTGTTTGTAATGGCACAAGGGCAAGACGAGGCCAGTAAAAAACTCATCGAAAGCGCTCGCTACTGGCAATCCAAAGAGAATTATGAGCGGGCAGCCTCTATTTGGAATAAGGTGTTGCTCAGTAATCCAAATCAAGCTGAAGCTCTCTATGGTATTGCTCAGGCTCAGCTTAAGAAAAATAATATTTCCGGAGTCAATCAATCGATTGATAAATTAAAAAAGGTGGATCCTAATAGTCGATACATTGCACTTATAGAACAAGATGCCTCTCTCAGCTCTGGACCAAATGCGCAGATCCTCAATAAGGCACGCCTACTGGGTGAGACAGATAAATTCGATGAAGCGGTCGCACAATACGATATTTTACTGAAAGGTAAAACACCTCAAGGCCCTCTTGCTCTCGAATATTATGACCGATTGGGACATACGGCTAATGGATGGAAAACTGCCAAAACTGGATTAGAGCGATTATCTAAGGAATCGCCAAATAATCCTCAAATTAGCTTGGCCCTAGGTAATCTTCTGATTCGCAATGAGAGTACTCGCATTGAGGGGTCTGAACAACTCTCTCGCTTGGTGACAGACCCAGGAATTGGTGGTTATGCTTCGGAAGGTTTAAGGTTGGGACTAACTTGGATGGATGTTCCTCAACCTAAAGCATTTCCACTTTTTGAAGCCTACCTAAAAACACATCCAGATGATGTGGGTATTCGAGGTCAGCTAAGTGCAGGGATTAAACAGCAACAGCGATTGGCACAAGAGCTTGCCAGCGCACCCACCTCTCAAGATACTAGGGCTTCAGATGCATATGACCTAGCTAAAAAATCTCTGGCAAATGGGGATGATGTAGGCGCGCGCGCTGCTCTAGACAAATCACTCAAATTAGATCCCGATAATCCATGGGCTAGACTTGCTCTTGCACGTCTTTACATCAAGTCCGGACAAGAAAGAGCCGCGAAAGATTTGATGTACACGATGCCATATCGTAGCTCCAATGATCAGGCAAATATTCTTTTTGCATCAGCCATCTTTTCCACTGATTTACAAAATTGGAAGCAAGCTCAAGTATTTTTAAGCAAAATACCAAGCAAAGATCGCACAAAAGACATGCAGGATTTGCAAAAGACATTGAAGGTACGTGAAGATATTGACTATGCTATCGCCCTGTCAAAACAAGGACGTAAACCAGAGGCATTGGCAGCGCTCAATCAAATAGAACCGGCAACTATAAGTAACCCTGAATTATTAACCTTGCTAGCAAATGCTTATATTGAATTAAATGAGCCTAACAGCAGCCTAAGACTGATGCGCCAGGCTGTTGCCATAAATACCCCACCTAAAACCGACGATCTTTTGGCATACGTAAGAATTTTACTCAGGACCAAAGGGGATGCGGAGGCTGCTACAGTATTGGCTACGTTACAGCAACGTAAATTGAGTGCGGCAGAGCGTTCAAGCTTTAATGAACTCTTATTTACTTATTCCCTTCAACAGGCTGATCAATTACGCGCTCAAGGCAATCTGGTTGCCGCTGAAGATAGGCTTGCGCCCTTACTTGTTGAGCGCCCCAATGATCCATTGGTAATCACATCATTGGCAGCGGTATATCAATCCTCAGGACAGGATAAAAAAGCTCTAGACTTATACCAGCAGCTTATTCAAAAGAATCCAGATAACATTGATATTCAGTTAGGTGCCGCTCGTTTAGCTTTACGAATGAATAATACTGAATTTGCTAATGCACGCTTACAAAAAGTGCTTACACTAGCGCCAAAAGATCCGGATGTCATTGCATCAGTAGCTCGCATTTACCGTGCCGAGGGTAAAACCCAAGAAGCAGAAGCCCTTTTTGAGCGCTCACTTTCCTTGATGTCTCCACCAGCAAATAACTCTCTTGTGGTGAATGCAAATCAGCAACTTGCCAGCAAGCAATTCACGGCTAACTCAGTTCCGACAATTAAAGATTCAACTGTGCCACTCCCTGCATCAAGCGTAACGGTAGCATCTGGAAATTCAGCCGGCAGTAAAACTGTTTACTACCAAGGGGTTGCCCCTTCCGAATCTCAGCGTTTAGTAATGGCAGATTTAAATGAAATCAAGCAAGAACGTAGCGCAAACCTTACATTGGGCACACAGATTCGCAATCGATCTGGAAACGCTGGAACAAGTCAATTAAGCGATATTGAGACACCTCTTGAAATCCTCCTACCAGTAAGTGATGGTAAGGCGATTGTTCAAGTAACTCCGGTTTCTCTCAATGCGGGTTCATTTGCTCCAGTTAACTACGGATCCAATCCTGCCGCCATTAACAATGCACTATCTCAAGTTCAAACAACAGCTTCAGGTGTGGGTTTATCTGTCGGATACAAAGCAAAAGGGGTTGCTGTAGATGTAGGCACTACACCACTAGGATTTACGTATAGTAATTTTACTGGCGGAATTAAATTGGATGGCCCTGTAGACGACGCAAAAACTTTATCTTATTTGGTAAATGTATCTAGTCGCCCTGTAACAGACAGTCTCTTATCTTTTTCTGGAACTAAAAACAACGCTACAGGAAATCAATGGGGTGGTGTCATGGCTAGCGGTGGAAGGCTAGGTCTATCGAAGGATTTAGGTGGCTA
>CAIMXN010000177.1 GCA_903845455.1 uncultured beta proteobacterium
CCATCATATCGCCCTCCATGTAGTGCCAAGTGACGGTTGCATTCGGATCTAATTTCTTGAGCGTGCCTTCGAACCAGTCAACACCACAGAGCACTGCTGCTTGACGCACGATGAGCTGTGCTTGTACAGGCTTGCTGGGTACCAACTTAGCCGTCCAATCATTCTGACCAATATCTTCCATCAGCGCATCATGAATATTGCGTTGACGGGCTTGCTCTAAGGTTTCGTTGTAATCAAACATATTTTTTAAGCTGCACCAATATTTTTGACAAAGCCATGTTGCGCTTTAGCTAAGAGGTCTGGATGATTTTTAGTGAAATCGAGCATACGCTCAATGCAACCTAGCGCCCCAACTCGAATAGGCTCATCTATGAAGATTTCACCAGAAGCATTTTCAAGGCAATCTAATATTCCTTGCAAACCATTCATGGCCATCCAAGGACAGTGGGCACAGCTTTTACAGGTAGCACTATTACCGGCGGTAGGTGCTTCAATCAATGTCTTATTGGGGGCCAATTGACGCATGCGATGCAAGATGCCATTATCGGTTGCCACAATATATTCAGTTGCAGAGCCTTCAACGACCGCCTTAATCATGGCAGATGTAGAGCCCACCACATCAGCGAGATCGACTACGGCTTGAGGGGATTCTGGATGCACCAAGATCATGGCATTCGGGTGCGCCGCCTTCAGCATTTCTAATTCAATCGCTTTAAATTCATCATGGACGATACAAGCGCCATTCCATAGCAGCATATCGGCACCTGTTTGCTCTTGTATGTATCTACCAAGATGGCGATCAGGTGCCCAAAGAATTTTTTTGCCTTCTACTTTGAGTTGATGGACTATAGCTAAAGCGCATGAGCTTGTGACCATCCAATCGGCCTGTGCTTTTACTGCGGCACTAGTATTGGCATATACCACCACCACGCGATCAGGGTACATCGCACGGAAAGCAGCAAAGTCAGTTGCATCACAACCTAAATCTAAAGAGCAGGTGGCATCTAAATCTGGCATGAAAACCCGTTTTTCTGGGCTCAGAATCTTGGCTGACTCACCCATGAAGCGCACACCAGCAATAATGAGATTCTTGGCGGGATGATTCTTGCCAAAGCGAGCCATCTCGAGTGAATCTGCAACATATCCGCCAGTCTCCATGGCCAAGTCTTGAATATCGCCATCAACATAGTAGTGGGCGACAAGAGCGGCATCTTTTTCAACTAAAAGCTGTTTAATACGCGCAATCACAGCTGCTTTTTCAGGGCCAGCTAAATGCGGCGGAACTTTTGCCCAGGCTTGGGCAGTGCAGGTAGTTCCAGCGGCATCTTGCTGCGGGTAGTCAAAGACAATCGGGGTACTAACAGTGGAATTCATACTAAATCTTAACCTGTATTAATAAATAGGATCCAAATCTAATACAGCTGTTTACTAGGCAGAATACAGTGTTCCGCATTGCTAAGTATATTGATAGAGATCATTTGTGTAGCTCAGTTCCGGAGTGCCAAAACTGAAAATAAACCCATCCAACAGAATGTAGACCAAAATTTTAGAAATCTACATCAAGTCTGATGGCATTTGGAAAATGCTACCCCTAAGGACCAGACCTAGAGGTTTAGAAGAATAGAAAATAAAGAACAATCCTGACTAGTTTTTGAGGGAGAGTGTCAGAACTTTCCAGCTGGTAATAAAAGGCGGTATAGTACATTTGTACTCAGAATGCATACTAATTTACCAATAAATATCGAGGTTTTATGAAAAAAGCCGTTTTCAAAAATCTAGCGCTTAGTTTTTGTGGGACCTTCAAAAGGCCGCTGGAGTGCTTATTTTTAACACTGTGCTTCCTATTTTTTGGCCAGTCTAAAGTCATAGCAGCCGAATCCGTGACTTATAAAAATTGGATTGTTGATATCACTAACAACACTACTGAGGCCCATACTGCTAATGACTCTGGATCTTCTTTCGGCCTTTTTTGTAACCGAGATTCTTGCTTATTCTATGTACACCAAAATTTTGATTGCAAACCCGGGGAAAAATATTCTGCTTTGGTAAATAGTGGTGCGGTTAGTGGACCCATCTCTGTCGAGTGCGCCAAAATTAACGGTAATGTTTTTCAAATACTCGTACCCTTTAATCTAGTATTAGAGGCGAGTAAAAATGCTGAAGTAATTGGGTTTGCATTTCCTTTATCAAATGGTGCGTATACAGTGGCACGTTTCAGTTTAGCTGGCAGTGCAGAGGCAATGAAACGGACTCTGATCGAAGCGGCTAAGGCCAATAAACCTGCTGCTCCAGTACCAAGTGAACCCCCCATCAGTCAGCCTGGTAGTAAGGGATTAAAAGATATCGTGATTTAAATGCTTCAGAGAATGGAGATCTAGCATTTTGACTGTGGAAATTTCTCTGATCCTCGTTGTCATTGCTGCCTTAATCTATTTCATCCATCTATTGCGTAAGTGGATTACAGAAAAAGCGCCTTTTAATCAGAATATTCCGAGCGCCGCTTTCGAGATGAAAGTCTCTGCCAATCATGTGGGGGAGAGAATTTTAGGCACTAGTGCAATCCCCCAATTTTGCTTTGTCTCCGAACGCTTTTTGTACTTTATGGGTTTGGATAGGGGGGCCCTCCTCTCTCATGCAAAAGCCTTTTTGGATCTAATCCCTCAACCAGATCAAACTCGCTTTTTAGATCAGCTGCAAGCCTCGATCAAAGCGCGTAAAGATATCTATTGGGAGGGTGTGGCGTATTGTCGCGGTGAATTAAGACACATTTCTTTTGAAGCCATCATTAAGCCCCCGGCGATAGGCCCACTTTTCTATCAGGGGGTTCTGACTGATCTCAGTCCTTTAAAAAATGCACTTGCAGATAACACCGTTCTTGAACAAGAAACAGTGAAAATTTTACGAGAATTACCCATTCCCCATATGTGGACCAGCCTGAGCCGAGATGGGCAAACTTTATTCGTGAATGCTAAATTCACGGAAATTTTTGGCTACGAGATTGGCGATCTGCCGACTATTTCCGATTGGTTTAGATTGGTTTACCCAAATATGGCGTATCGCGATCAAGTGCTGGCTTGGTGGAATGAGTTTTTACCAAAGGCGATTGGAAAAAATCAGGATCTTCCTCCGAGAGAATCTAAGATCAGGGCCAAATCGGGTCAGATTTTAGATGTCATGATTAGTGCTACTGTTGTACAGGGTTCTTTATGTCTGTCTTTTTTAGATTTGACGCAGCGAAAATTGACTGAAGGCCTAGCATTAAGTCTGACAGAAAATATCCCGATGGGAACCTATGCAATGGAGGTCACTGCTAGCAATTCGATGCGCTTCACCTTCTTGAGTAAGCGGTTTTTAAAGATGTTTGATATGGTGAAGGAGGCTGCACTAGCCGATCCCAATATCACCTTTAGCCGTCTTCATCCCGAGGACTATGAGGACTTCATTAGTCTTTATTTGGAGTGTATTCGGGAAAAGCGTCCCTTCAATTGGGAAGGCCGCATGCTGATTCAAGGCCAAACTTATTGGTTTGAATTTGAAGCGATACCAAGAATGCTATCGAGCGGCTTGACGCTTTGGGAAGGGGTAGTTGCTGACCTCACTAGCAAAAAAGAAGTAGAAAAGCAGAATATTGAACAGGCTATTGAGATTCATACGGCCCAGCAAGAGCTCAAGAGGTTAGAAGAGGTTGAAGAGCTTAATGCCTCCTTGAAGAAGACTATTCGGGAGAAAAATCGTCTTTTAAAGTCAATGACGACCGCTTTTAAAGCCAATAGTATGGGAAATATGATGCGCTCTATTGCCCATGAAATCAATAATCCTCTTGGGGCAATTGGTTTGACTGCCGAACTTTTGCAGCTAGAACTTGGCACTATGAAAACTCTTAGTCCGCAAGATCAGCTGGAGCGCTGCAATGAGTTAACGCAATCTATTCTGGCTGACAGTCAAAGGGCGGGTGGGGTAGTTGCGCGCTTACGCAAACTCTTTGTGTATGGTGAGGAGGTCTTTGAGGAATTTGATCTTTCTGTAACGATTCATGACGTTTGTAAATTACTTCACAAGGAGTTCATTGAACATGAGGTTGCTATGGAAGCGGTCATTCCCCAGGGATGCAAAATCAAAGGCGATATAGGTCAAATCCAGATGGTGGTGTTGAATGCCATTAATAATGCGATAGAGGCTTTACAGCAGTTGAGCGAAAATCGCAAAATGATGATTCATCTGATTCAAAAGGATCAAGAGATCCTGATTGAGTTTAAGGATAATGGGCCTGGCTTTCCGGAAGAATTCTTGAAAAAAGGTCCTACCCTATATCAGACTAGCAAGAAGGGTGGCATGGGGGTAGGGCTATGGTTGAGTAAGACTATCTTAGAGAATCATGGCGGGAAATTAGAAATTCACAATCAAAAAGAAGGTGGCGCTAAAACGACGCTCCATTTTCCTTTAACATTTACCCCTACTAATTTGCAACTCTTTTAAGTCTGGCAGGAATCTTAAGCCTACCAGCCCTGTTTTCACTAAATGCAATAGTAGAATGTGCCTATGCAAACAAATTGCCACATTTACATAGTCGATGATGATGACTCGATGAGAGTCTCGCTAGAGAGAGCGTTCTCAAGAACCGGCCATGAAATTCACGCTTTTGAGTCGGCACAGCTTTTTTTGAATTATTCGCCGCTCACTTCTCCTGCTGTTTTGGTATTAGATATGAGTATGCCAGGGATGACTGGATTGCAATTACAGCAAGAATTAATGATGAAGCGTGCAAATATACCGATCATCTTTATTAGCGGCGATAGCGAAAAGGTCGACATCATCCAAGGTCTGAAAAATGGCGCAAGCGACTTCCTTCTGAAGCCTTTTCCATTAAATCAATTGC
>CAIMXN010000178.1 GCA_903845455.1 uncultured beta proteobacterium
ACAAGGGCTAGGTTCTCCGCGGGCAATAGAACAGTGGGTGAATTTTTTACGGTGGTGCGTTTTGACGTTTTGAGTCAACAACGCAATATCGATGTATTACGTAATGAGATTTTAGAAATGCGCCATAAGGTACATGCTGGCCATCCTAATCCTGCTAGCGAGTTTGATTTAAAGCATGATGCTGGGGGCATGGTGGATATTGAATTTATAGTTCAGTTTTTGGTTTTGGCATATTCACATCAACATCATCAATTGATTGGTAATGTAGGAAATATTGCGCTTCTACACATTGCTGCAGAAGTTGGTTTGATCGAGCAGTCTGCTGCTCAAGAAGTAGCTGATGCTTATCGCCTGTTTAGATCTCGACAACACCGTTTACGTCTTGATGGCGCAGAAAAAACACGAGTGGATATCGATTCGGAATTAGCTCTGATAAGTGCCAGAAATGCTGTACTCAATTTATGGCAGAAAATCTTTAAAGCGCCATCTCACCTTTAGTTTTGCTCTAACAGTTCGCGTGCGTGACGACGGGTGGTATCGGTAATGGTTGCGCCACCTAGCATGCGCGCTATTTCTTCAACACGATCTGCTCTAGCCAGAGGACTGACTTGTGAAAGCGTCTTTTCACCACTTTGCGATTTACTGACCTTAAGGTGGTGATTGCCCTGTGCGGCTACTTGAGGTAAGTGGGTGACACACAAGATCTGATGTGACTCACCCAATTGACGCAACAATTTACCAACAGTTTCGGCAACAGCACCACCAATGCCAGCATCGACCTCATCAAAAATAAGTGTTGGCGTGAATGAGGCCTTACTGGTGATCACACTAATGGCGAGGCTAATACGTGCCAGTTCTCCGCCGGATGCCACTTTGGCTAATGAGCGGGGTGAACTGCCTGCATGCCCAGCAACCAAGAACTCAATTTGTTCCAAGCCATTAGAACCCCCTTCGCTCAATGGGATCAGCGCAATTTCTAATTGGCCGCCAGCCATTGATAAATCTTGCATCGCTTCAGTCACAAGCTTGCCGAGATCGAGAGCTGCCTTGCTACGTTTTTGCGATAGTAGTTTTGCGAGCTTGAGGTAAGTAGCCTCTTCTTGCTTTACTTTTTCACGTAAGGCCTCAATGTTCTGGGAGGCAGTGAGCGCCTCAAGACGATCATTGGTTTCCAGAAGTAAGTTGGATAACTCATTGGCCTCGGTACGATATTTTCTTGCGGCCGTATGTAAAGCCTGCATCCGCTCTTCAACTTGGCCTAAGCGTTCAGGGTCAAGGTCTAATTTTTGCAGATAACGGTTGAGGCTGTGTACAGCCTCATCGATTTGGATTTGTGCTGATTCTAGGAACTGGCTGACTTCAGTTAGCACAGGATCATGTTGGGCTAAAGCGCTCATATTTGAGCTGGCTTTGGAGAGGGCAGATTCCACCGAGCTGTCTGAATCAGATAAGACGTCAATTGCTTCTTGGCAGCCGCTCATAATCTTGGCACCATTGGCAAGTCGTGCATGTTCAGTTTGAATATGATCCCATTCACCTGCTTGTGGCGAGAGCTCGGTCAACTCTTCGAGCTGCCATTCAAGCCGTTCACGTTCACGCTCAATATCTTGACCAGCATTTTCAGCTTGCGCCAAAAGACGACGAGAGTTACTGAGAGTTTTGAATGCTTGTGCTACCTCGAGGGCAGTTGACAATAGCCCAGCATGACGATCCAGTAGCTCACGCTGTGCCCCACCTTTTAATAGCAATTGATGGGCGTGTTGACCATGGATATCTACTAATTGATCGCCAGCATCACGTAACTGCGCGAGTGTAGCAACACTGCCATTGATAAAGGCGCGACTACGCCCATTACTTTCTACGGTTCTTTTGAGGAGCAGACTTTGACCTTCATCTTCAAGCGGAAAGCCTTGTTCATCAAGCCATTGATTGAAGTGTTCTAGTTGCTCAGTATGGATCCGAAAGAGAGCGCTGATTTCAGCACGATGACTGCCTTCCCGAATTTGGCTGCTGTCTGCACGCTCGCCTAAAACCAAACTTAAGGCATCAAGCAGGATGGATTTACCGGCACCCGTTTCACCGGTTAAGACGGTAAAGCCCGCTGCAAAATCGAGTTCAAGTTGATCAACAATGACAAAGTCACGGAGTGCAAGAGTTTGAAGCATGTATTAGCGTAGCAAAGAATTCAACATCAGAATGTCGATGGGTACTCATTCCAGTGCAGTTTCTCGCGTAAGGTTTTGTAGTCACTGTGGTTACGAGGGTGCAGTAGAGTAATCGTTTTGTCAGATTGACGTACTTCGATTTTGTCGCCAGATTCCAAATTGGTTTGGGATTGCATATCAAAATTCACAATCACTGCGCGACCCTCAACCACTTCAATACTGGTTACTGAATCTTGAGGCAACACAATCGGCCGATTAGAGAGTGAGTGCGGTGCAATCGGTACCAACAATATGCCAGCAACACGGGGATGCAAAATGGGCCCGCCAGCAGAAAGGGCGTAAGCAGTAGAACCGGTAGGTGTAGAAACAATTAAACCATCAGAGCGTTGGTTGTACATGAAAGATCCGTTGACTTGCACTGCAAGTTCTACCATCCCGGAGATGCCAGAGCGATTCACGACAACATCGTTAAGGGCTAGGGCACGATTGATCACTTTACCGTTGCGCAGAACCACTGCATCTAATAAAGTTCTGGTGTCAGCTTCATATTCGCCGGCAATGATTTTTGGCAAAATAGCCTGTACATCGCCAATAGGAATATCGGTCATGTAACCAAGGCGCCCCATATTGATTCCAACGAGAGGGACATTACTACCTGCCAGTTGGCGACCAATGCCCAGCATCGTGCCATCACCACCCAAAACCACTGCAAGATCAATAGCACCAACAAAATCTTCAACCCTCTTGCTGGGGTAACCCTTGAGTTTTAAGTGACTGGCGGTGGAGGTTTCAAAAAATACCTCACAACCCAAGCCAGAAACGAGCTTTGCCAGGTCATTTAAGTGCCCCTCAATCCCATCGGCTTGATATTTGCCGACAAACGCAAGCCGGCTAAATGCCTTTTTGGTGGAATTCGAGGATGGGCTTAACATATAACGATTAAACCATAGGCATAAAATCCCTTCCACCATGGATGATCGATCCCGCGCTTTACTGAAAACCCTCATCGAACGCTATATCGAAGAGGGTCAGCCTATTGGCTCGCGCACTCTATCCCGTTTTTCGGGTTTAGACCTCTCTGCCGCCACCATTCGAAACGTGATGTCCGATTTGGAAGATATGGGTTTGGTTACCAGCCCACATACCTCAGCAGGGCGTGTACCAACCCCTAGGGGCTATCGTTTGTTTGTGGATACGATGGTAACGGTGCGACCACTCGAGGAAATAGCGGCTCGCGAGGTCAAAAAAGGCCTTCTGCCCGACTCCCCCCAGAGAGTTTTGAGTTCAGCCGCTCAACTTTTATCGAATTTGACCCATTTTGCTGGTGTGGTAATGACCCCCAAGCGCGCCCAAGTGTTTAAACATATTGAATTCCTGCGCCTTGGCGAAGGAAAGATTCTCTTAATTGTGGTGACCCCAGAAGGTGACGTGCAAAACCGTATCTTGCCAACGACTCAGGATTACACCCCAAGTCAATTGATTGAGGCAGGTAACTTTATTAATGCTCAATTTGCAGGCAAAAGCTTTGAGCAAGTGCGAGCCCATCTCAAATTGGATTTGGATAACTTGCGTAGCGATATTGCTGGGTTAATGGCGCTGGCTTTACAAAGTGGGGTATCTGACTATGGCATGGGTCAAAGTGAGGTTGTCTTGTCTGGCGAACGCCGCCTGCTGAATGTGGGTGACCTAAGTTCCAATTTGGATAAGTTGCGCAAGATGTTTGACATGCTGGAGCAAAAGTCTGTGTTGATGCAACTCTTGGATGTATCGAGTCACGCAGATGGGATTCAGATTTTTATTGGTGGCGAGAGTGATTTGCTACCTTACGAAGATTTGGCAGTCATTAGTGCGCCTTATAGTGTTGATGGTCAGATAGTAGGTACCTTAGGTGTGATCGGCCCAACCCGAATGGCCTATGACAGAGTGATTCCGATTGTAGACATCACCTCTAAATTATTGTCTGGCGCTTTGAGTTCCCAATGAACAGAATATCGATTCATATTATTTCAACTATTTTCTAGAGACAAACCGCTTTGAATCAAAATCCACATCTCCAGCGTTCTAAAACAGCAGTATTGTTGCTTAACCTAGGAACCCCATCTGCACCAACACCAAAAGCAGTCAGAGCTTATTTAAAAGAATTTCTCTCTGATCCACGCGTAGTAGAAATTCCCCGCGTGATTTGGTGGTGCATATTAAATGGGATTATTTTGCCGATTCGTAGTGGGGCCTCTGCAAAAAAATATGCCTCAATTTGGTTGCCAAAACTCGGCTCCCCTTTAATGCATTACTCACGCTTACAAGCTAAAGCACTTAGTGAGAAATTTACCGATCAAGGTCAAGTAGTCTTGGTGGATTTGGCGATGCGTTATGGGCAACCATCGACTGCCGAAGCCCTTCAAGCCCTTCAGGATCAAGGGATGGAGCGCTTGCTACTATTGCCCTTATACCCCCAATATTCAGCGACAACCACTGCATCGAGTTTTGATGAAGTCTTTAGAGTCTTGGGAACTTGGCGCAATCAGCCTGAGCTACGTTTAGTAAAACACTATCACGATAACCCAGCGTATATTGCCGCTTTGCGTGATCAAGTATTAAGTGCATGGGATAAAGATGGTCGACCTGATTTTTCGAGGGGCGATCATTTCATCATGTCTTTTCATGGTTTGCCCAAACGAAATTTAATGATGGGTGACCCCTATCATTGCGAATGTCTTAAAACAGGACGCCTGCTTGGTGAGGCGCTTGGGTTGGATGCCGGTCAATATCTTGTCACATTTCAATCGCGTTTTGGAAAGGCGGAGTGGCTCAAACCTTATACTGCCCCCACGATTGAGAAGTTGGCAAAAGAAGGCTGTCAGCGCATTGATATTTTCTGCCCTGGATTTCCAGCAGACTGCCTGGAAACACTAGAAGAGATTGCTATGGAAGCTCGCGAGATTTTCTTAGGGCATGGCGGGAGCGATTACCGTTACATACCTTGTCTCAATAGCAACCCCAAATGGATTGATGCTTTGAGTGATATTGCCTATCAGCATTTATTGGGTTGGCCTTTAGGTGTTGAATCGGATGCTGAACTGACTTTACGTAGCCAACGCGCCGAAGCAGCCAAGACTTAATTTTTAACTCTGAGTATCTTGAAAAGTACTGACTTACCCCCATATTGCAAAGAAGTAGCCACTCTTAAAGAAAAGTAAATTAGTTGCCATGACACAAGAAAATCAACAATCACCCGAAGACCAGCTAAAAGACCAGTTGGACGCTGAGCAACAGACACAAACTGGTTCCGCGTCGGAAATCGCAGCTCAAACTCCTGAGCAACTCATTACTGAGTTAAATCAAAAGCTTGCTGAGATGCAGGATAACTATCTGCGCGCTAAAGCTGAGGGTGAGAATATTCGCCGTCGCGCTGTGGAAGATATTTCTAAGGCCCATAAATTTGCCATTGAGGGTTTTGCAGAGAACTTAGTGCCAGTTACGGATAGCCTATATGCAGCTTTGAATGCAGAAGCGGTTGATGCCAAAGCTTTTAAGGAAGGTCTTGAAATTACGCTCAAACAATTGCTTAGCGCCTTTGAAAAAGGCCGCATGGCAGAAATTAACCCTGCAGTAGGTGATAAATTCGACCCTCATCACCATCAAGCGATCGCCTCAGTGCCATCTGAGCAAGATCCTAATACTGTGGTTTCTGTGCTTCAAAGGGGGTATTCGATCTCAGAGCGCGTCTTAAGACCAGCTTTAGTGACGGTGAGCGCGCCTCAGTAAGCCTCATCACTATTAAAAGTCTAAAAAATACATAAAAAGGCAGATTTCTGCCTTTTTTGCTCTTTTACCTCTTGAATTCTGCTTTTTAAACCCCATTTATTGGGTATCGATTTATCGCAATGACACAAACAATTTATTTTTTGGAGCAATTATGGGAAAGATTATCGGAATTGACTTAGGAACCACTAACTCGTGTGTTTCCGTGATTGAAAACAATGCCCCTAAGGTTCTTGAGAACGCTGAGGGTGGTCGTACCACCCCATCGATCATCGCCTACATGGAAGATGGCGAAGTGTTGGTTGGTGCGCCGGCAAAGCGTCAGTCAGTAACAAACCCTAAAAATACGGTTTATGCAGTGAAGCGTTTAATGGGCCGTAAATTTAC
Organism: uncultured beta proteobacterium; assembly: GCA_903845455.1. Lineage (GTDB taxonomy): Bacteria > Pseudomonadota > Gammaproteobacteria > Burkholderiales > Burkholderiaceae > Polynucleobacter. The sequence goes on from CAIMXN010000178.1 coordinate 6,315, forward strand.
CGATGCCGAAGTACAAAAAGATATCGGCCTAATGCCTTACACCATTATCCAGGCTGATAACGGTGATGCTTGGGTACAGGCGCGCGATAAGAAAATGGCACCACAGCAAGTATCTGCAGAGATCTTGCGCAAAATGAAAAAAACTGCAGAAGACTACCTTGGTGAAGAAGTGACCGAGGCAGTGATTACTGTGCCTGCTTATTTCAATGACAGCCAACGTCAAGCAACAAAAGATGCTGGCCGTATTGCTGGTTTAGATGTCAAGCGCATCATCAATGAGCCAACTGCTGCTGCATTAGCATTTGGTTTAGACAAGCAAGATAAGGTAGATCGCAAGATCGCTGTTTATGACTTGGGTGGCGGTACATTCGACGTATCTATCATTGAGATTGCTAACGTTGATGGTGAGAAGCAGTTTGAAGTGCTCTCGACCAACGGTGACACGTTCTTAGGTGGTGAAGACTTTGACCAACGCATCATTGATTGGATCATTGCTGAGTTCAAGAAAGAGCAAGGCGTTGATTTAAGCAAAGACGTATTGGCATTACAGCGCTTGAAAGATGCCGCTGAAAAAGCCAAGATTGAATTGTCATCTACCCAACAAACAGAAATTAATCTGCCTTACGTGACGGCTGATGCCAGCGGTCCCAAGCACTTGAACCTCAAGTTGACCCGCGCTAAGTTGGAGTCTTTGGTTGAAGAGTTGATCATGCGCACTGCTGGTCCTTGCCTCACAGCGATTAAAGACGCCGGCGTCAACGTAGCTGATATTGACGATGTCATTTTGGTGGGCGGTCAAACGCGTATGCCTGCAGTGCAAGACAAAGTAAAAGAAATTTTTGGTAAAGAGCCACGCAAGGACGTTAACCCTGATGAAGCAGTTGCTGTTGGTGCTGCGATCCAAGGCTCCGTATTGTCTGGCGATCGTAAAGACGTATTGCTCTTGGACGTTACCCCATTGTCATTGGGTATCGAAACCTTGGGCGGCGTAATGACCAAGATGATTCCGAAGAACACCACTATCCCTACTAAACATTCGCAGGTTTATTCCACTGCGGAAGATAACCAGCCCGCTGTAACGATTAAGTGTTTTCAGGGTGAACGTGAATTGGCTGCAGCGAACAAGTTGTTAGGTGAATTCAACTTAGAAGGTATTGCTCCAGCACAACGTGGCATGCCACAAATTGAAGTGACCTTTGATATTGATGCCAATGGTATCTTGCATGTCACCGCAAAAGATAAAACGACCGGCAAAGAAAACAAAATTACTATCAAGGCAAACTCTGGTTTGACCGAAGAAGAAATTCAACGCATGGTTAAAGATGCTGAAGCCAATGCCGCTGAAGATAAGAAAGTGCTCGAGTTGGTAACTGCTCGTAACACCGCTGATGCTTTGGCTCACTCTACTAAGAAAGCTTTGGAAGAGCATGGCGCAAGTTTAGAAGCTGCTGAAAAAGAAGCGATTGGAACAGCTTTGAAAGAGTTGGACGAAGCCATCAAAGGTAGTGATAAAGCTGCGATTGAAGCTAAGACCGAAGCTTTGGGTAAGGCAAGTCAAAAACTAGGTGAAAAGGCCATGGCTGCTGAACAAGCTAAAGCTGGTGCTCCTGGTGCTACTCCAGGCGGTGCACAAGCTGCTGCCCCTGACGCTGATGTGGTTGATGCCGATTTTAAAGAGGTTGATGACAAGAAATAATCGACGTCATTTACAGGTTTTTTGCAGTAATTAAATAACAAGTCGGCCTCGTGCCGACTTGTGCCATTCAGGTTGTTGAGAGGAAGAGTTGTGCCGAAAAGTAAACGCGATTATTACGAAGTGCTTGGCTTACCAAAGGGAGCTAGCGACGCAGAATTAAAAACAGCCTATCGCAAATTAGCGATGAAGCATCACCCTGATCGCAATCCTGATAACAAAGAATCAGAAGCTAAATTCAAAGAAGTAAAAGAAGCCTATGAAACACTGACAGATCCTAATAAACGCGCTGCGTATGATCAATATGGTCATGCCGGTGTTGACCCTTCTATGGGTGGATTCGGTGGCGGTGGTTTTAGCGGTGGCGGTGGTTTTGCCGATGCCTTCGGTGATATCTTTGGCGATATTTTCGGTCAAGGTGGCGGTCGTCATGCGGGCCCACAAGTTTACAAGGGTGCTGACTTACGCTACAACATGGATATTACGCTTGAACAAGCGGCGGAGGGTTACACCACGCAAATTCGTGTGCCTAGTTGGAGTAATTGCAAGCCATGCAATGGCACTGGCGCAGAGCCTGGTAGTAAGGCTGAAAAATGTACCACCTGCGATGGCCATGGTCAGGTGCGAGTACAACAAGGCTTCTTCTCCATGCAGCAAACTTGTCCTAAGTGCCGCGGTACTGGTGAGTACATACCTAAGCCATGCAAGACTTGTCATGGTAGTGGTAAACACAAAGAACAAAAAACCCTTGAGATCAAAATTCCTGCCGGAATTGATGATGGCATGCGCGTTCGTTCCATTGGTAATGGTGAGCCGGGAGTTAATGGTGGCCCATCTGGTGATCTTTATGTTGAAGTGAGGGTCAAACCCCATAAAGTATTTGAGCGCGATGGTAGCGACTTGCATGTGCAGATGCCGATCTCATTTGCAGCAGCGACTATTGGGGGTGATATTGAAGTGCCAACCTTATCGGGGCGGGTTGAGTTTCCGATTCCGGAGGGCACGCAAACTGGTAAGACATTCCGTTTACGCAACAAGGGTATCAAAGGTTTGCGCTCAGCGATTGTCGGTGATTTATTTGTTCATGTGATCGTAGAGACGCCTGTCAAACTCACTGATGAGCAAAAGAAATTACTCAATAAATTTGATGAAAGCTTAAAGTCGGGCGGCGACAAACATAACCCACATCAAAAGGGTTGGTTCGACGGTGTGAAAAGTTTCTTTAATTAAGATGTAAATGAAGGCTTGAGATTTGCTGGCTAGATTTAGCCGGCAAATCCATGCTCTACATCAGGAAACTTTCCTGATTTGACTTCGCGAACATAGGCTTTGACTGCTGCTTCAATGGAATCATGACCATCCATAAAGTTTTTAACAAACTTGGGTGGTTTTCCTGGGCTGATGCCTAACATATCTTGTAATACCAAAACTTGGCCAGAGCAATCTGGGCCGGCACCTATGCCGATGGTTGGAATAGCTAGCGATTCAGTAATCACCTTACCAAGAGAAGAGGGGATTGCTTCGAGCACTAACATTTGAGCGCCTGCGTGTTGGCAGGCTAAAGCTTGTTCTCGCATAAGACTTGCAGCGTCTTTTGATTTTCCCTGAACTTTGTATCCACCTAAGATATGAACAGATTGGGGTAGCAAACCGAGGTGTGCACATACTGGAACGCTACGCTCCACTAAATATTGAATGATTTCAACTTGCCAGTCGCCACCACCTTCAAGTTTGACCATATCTGCACCAGCGCGCATCAACTCAGCGGCAGAGTCTAAGGCTTGAGTGGGATCGCCATAACTGGCAAATGGTAAGTCTGCAATGATGAATGCATGTGTATTGGAACGGACAACACATTCGGTGTGATAAGTCATTTGCTCAACGGTAACAGGAGTAGTGCTGGAATGGCCTTGAATCACATTGCCCAAGGAATCGCCGACTAGAATCGTCTCAACGCCGCAGCGATTGAGTAGGGCTGACATCGTTGAGTCATAAGCTGTCAGCATTGAGATCTTCTCTCCAGCAGTATGCATGGAAAGAAGATTGGAAATGGTGATTGGCTTGTCGCCTTGTAAGTAACCCATGGCGAGAGTTTAATGAATTAATGCGCAGTTTGGCTAGAAACGTCTTTTTCCCCGCAATTACAGTTACGGCAGGGTAGTTTTTCAATTCTTTGATTAGTCACTTGGGGTAAATAGCTCTTGAGTTCGCCGATATTGGGTAAGAAGAAATTAGGTGCGATCTCAAGCAAGGGTAATAGCACAAAGGAACGTTCAATGATCCGAGGGTGGGGCAAAGTCAATTCTGCGTCATTTTGGGACACGCCCTCGAATGTCAGAATATCTAAATCTAGAGTACGAGGCGCATTGGTATAGGCGCGCTCCCGTCCAAACTCCTGTTCAACAGCCTGGCAAACGTGCAAAAGACCGTAGGGACTGAGTTCAGTTTCAATTTCAATGACAGCATTGATGTAGTCACCACCCGCAGCTGCTATAGGCGCGCTTTGATAAAAGCAGCTTTTGGCTAGGATTTGCAATTCACGGCGTTGCGCAAGACAGACAATCGCATCAGTGATGAGCTGACGTGTGTCGCCGATGTTGCCACCAAATCCGATAAAGGCCCGAGCCATACGATTTCCAAACAAGAGATGAAACTACTTTACTGAAATTTTCTCAATCTTGCTTAGCTTGCTTCGCCTTCAGTAGGGGCGGTAGCTTTAGGCTTTCTGCGGCGGCGTCTTTTGACCAGGGAATTGGTATTGCCACTACCAGAATCATTTTTGGCAGATGCCATCAAAGCCTCTTGCCCAACTGGATCTGTTGCAATAAAGCTGGTCCACCATTCACCCAAGGCTGGACTTTGTTCGCCAGTGGCACAACGAAGCAACAGGAAGTCATAACCCGCCCTAAAGCGTGGAGACTCAATCAGGCGATAAGGGTAGCGACCCAGTCGCTTTTCAAAACGGGGTTGCATGGACCAGATTTCTCGCATATCACTTTCAAAGCGGCGCTGAATGGTCATGCCGCTACTTTGAGTGGCAATCGTATCGTCCATGGCGTCATGAAGAGCTGGAATATTGGACATGCCTTTGGACAGGTTCTGCCTCCAGTTTTTAAGGAGGTCTGGCCATAGCAAGGTTGCGAAGAGAAAACCCGCAGAAACACTTTTACCAGATTGAATGCGTTGGTCGGTATTGGCAAGAGCAAGACGTACAAAATCGTTTGCGTCTTTAGAGTCTGCTTTCGTATCGAGAATATGATCAAGCAGGGGTAGCAGCCCATGGTGTAATCCAGCATCGCGTAATCCTTGGATCGCTGCCCAAGAATAGCCAGACATCAATAGTTTGAGGATTTCATCAAAGAGGCGAGCCGCAGGAACATCATGAATTAAGTTACTGAGTTTGGTAATCGGTGCACGTGTCGCTGCGTCTAAAGTGAATCCTGTTTTGGCAGCAAAGCGAATCGCTCGTAACATCCGAATCGGATCTTCACGATAGCGTTTTGCAGGATCACCAATCATCCGTAATGTTTTCTTTTGCATGTCAGCCATGCCGCCGTGATAATCGAGGACTGTTTCAGTGGCTGGGTCGTAATACATGGCATTAATGCTGAAGTCCCGACGTGCAGCATCTTCATGTTGTGAGCCCCAAACGTTATCCCGCAGGATGCGACCGTTTTCTGCAACATGATCTCCAGCATTATCCAGTAGAGCTCTAAAGGTTGATACCTCAATAATCTCAGGCGCACCTTTACCAAAAAAAGTAACGTGCACAATCTGAAAGCGCCGCCCAATGAGCCGAGCTTTGCGAAAGAGTTTTTGTACTTGGTCGGGAGTAGCATTGGTTGCCACATCAAAATCTTTTGGCCCAATGCCAAGTGCTAGATCGCGTACGGCACCACCTACGATGAATGCATCGTAGCCAGCTTGCTGGAGTGTATCGGTTACCTTAACCGCATTCTTAGAAAGTAGATGTGGATCTATGCGATGGGTTTTTTTAGGAACGCGCTTAGGTGCGCCTGTGTGATTTGCTTGCGTATGTCGATCCATTGGATCACGGCGCAAGATGCGTTTAATAAATCTAGTAATCATGCAAACAATTCAAGAATAGGCCAATTTCGTTTGGCTGCTTCGCTACGAAGAAGTGCATCTGGATTTGTGGCAACAGGGTTACTCACCTTTTCTAAAAGCGGTAAATCATTCATTGAGTCTGAGTAAAAATAACTACGCGGTAATCGGTCTAAAGCAAGATTTTGGCTAGCTAGCCAATCATGCACCCTCTGAATCTTACCTTCACGAAAGTTGGGCGCACCTTTTACTTCGCCCGTAAAATTTGCTAGGGGATGATCTCCTGCGGTTGCTGGTTCTGTTGCAATTAAATGTTCAATGCCAAAGCTCTCTACGATCGGGCGGGTAACGAAACTGTTGGTAGCAGTCACCACACAACATAGATCTCCGGCATCCTGATGCCGTTTAACGAGATCCAATGCCTGTTGGCGCAAGTGTCCATGGATCACTTCTTTCATAAAGGCATCGTGCCATTCTTTTAGCTGTGCACGCGAATGTTCTGACAATGGCTTTAAAGCAAAGCGCAGAAATTCATCAATATCCAGCCTACCATTTTTGTAATCCTGATAGAAGCGCTCATTTTGTTCCGCGTAATACTGGCTATCTACTACCCCAATACGGGCTAAAAATTGTCCCCATTCATAATCGCTATCGCAAGGCAAGAGCGTGTGATCTAAGTCGAAGAGGGCGAGTTGAGTCATTGAGTAATGTGTTTTGGTTGCAAAAGCTCGCGTACCAGCGGCAAGGTTACGGCACGTTTTGTTTCTAGCGAATAAGAATCTAATGCATCTATTAAAGCCATTAAATTTGGCATGTCACGGTAAAAGCGATTTAACAACCAAGGCAGTACATCCGGCGATAAGACGAGACCACGTGCCTGGGCTGCTTGTTCTAAAGCTTGTATTTTCTCATCATCATCCAAAAGTTGGGTTTTAAAGACTAAACCCCAGCCAAGACGTGTACGAAGGTCTTCGCGCAGTTCTAAGTTAGCTGGCGCTGCCTTGCCAGCCATAAAGATATGAATGGCTTTGCTCGCTTGAACACCATTGAGAATGCGAAAAAATGAGGCAACAAGACGCTCATCAAGGCGATCGACATCATCAACGGTAATCACAGATGGCGCATCGAGTTCACCTAGAAAGGCCATTTTTTCTTCAAGCCGTACCCAGGAGATTGGTTCGCTTGGGCGAAGGGGAAAGCATTGAAGGCCCAATTGCTCTGCTGCGTTACCTAGGGCTGAGAGAAGGTGACTGCGTCCCGAGCCTTCTGGGCCCCACCAGTAAATCCATCGTTGGTTTAAGGGATTTTCTGTTGAATCACTTTGTTTAGTGGCCCAATTGTCGACCAAGTGACGCAAGCTGGAGATGAGCGCTAGATCTTTGCCGGGTAAAAAATTGTCGAGAGTGGCCTTTGGCGTATGGCTGATGTCAAGCGCAAACTGTCTTGGCAGAGGGATGTTGTTCATTACTACGAGGCTTACTTTTGATACCAAGTACTTTGGGTATAGCGTGACCAACCGTACTGAATGAGCACTAGGCTCACTGCGCTAATTGGCAGGGCAAGAAGTACACCAAAGAAGCCAAACAATTTACCAAACAATAGCAAAGCAAAAAGTACGGCAACGGGATGCAGACCAATACGTTCGCCAACCAAACGGGGCGTTAGAAAGAAACCTTCAAGAAATTGTCCAAGGCCATAAAGTATCAATACGCCAATCATGGCGCTGCCAGGCCCAAATTGAAGCAGCGCCGAAACGATTGCCAATGTTAGCCCCAGGGCAATACCAATATAAGGGATCACGATCATGAGCGCAGTAAATACGCCTAAGGCTACCGCACCCTGAATGCCGATCAGGTTTAAGCCAATACCATAGAAAATAGACATGATGGCAATCACGATTAGCATGCCTCTCAGATATTGAGAGAGTAATCCATCGGTATGCATCGCTAGTTGATGCACGGTTTCTTGGGCACGCAGTGGAACCAGATGTTTCAATATGGAGAAGAAGTGATCCCAATCGATCAGTAGATAGAACATCACAAAGAGAATTAAGACTGCATTCACAAATCCAGCAATGACAGAGCTTCCAGACATCAATACCGTATCGATAGTGGAGCTCATTAGCGCATTGGAGTTATCGTTAATGTGCGCAGTGATTTTTTGGGTTACATGCGTCTTGAGGTCAGTCCAGTCAAAGTTGATATGAAATTCAGTGAGTTTTGGGCCTAGCCAAGATTGGGTATTTTGAATCCAGTCTGGCAACTGAGTTTTAATGAGTGGGATTTCGTTTTTAAGTAGTCCGATAAACAGGGTTAGGATGAAAAAAACTAAGCCTAGGCCAATAATCATGGCTATGGCAGCTGCTACAGCGCGCGGGATTTTCCGGCCTTCAAGCCATAGGCACACTGGGCGCAGGGCATACGCCAGGATAAATGCAGTGAGAAAAGGGGTAAAAATTTCGGCCATCTTGTATGAATCCTCTAGAATTCAATGATTCTACTGACCAAGTACCGTTTTTACTAATCTTCCGGCTCCGCCATGACCTCATCTACTAATTCCCCTTCAAAAGGCCTTTCCTACCGCGATGCTGGTGTCGATATTGATGCTGGGGATGATTTAGTTGATCGGATTAAGCCTTTGGCTAAAAAGACCATGCGTGAGGGTGTTTTGGCCGGTATTGGTGGCTTTGGGGCTCTTTTTGAAGTGCCTAAGCGCTATAAGGAGCCCGTGCTCGTCGCTGGTACCGATGGTGTAGGCACCAAGCTACGCTTAGCTTTTGAATGGAATCGTCATGACACTATTGGTCAAGATCTAGTGGCTATGAGTGTTAACGATATTTTGGTTCAAGGTGCGGAGCCACTCTTTTTTCTAGATTACTTTGCCTGCGGTAAATTAACTGTTGATATGGCGGCTACTGTAGTGGCTGGCATTGCTTATGGTTGCGAACTATCTGGTTGCGCCTTAATTGGTGGTGAGACTGCTGAAATGCCTGGGATGTATCCTCCAGGTGAATATGATTTAGCTGGTTTTGCAGTAGGTGCGGTTGAGAAATCCAAAATCATTACTGGTGCAACGATTGCACCAGGCGATGTTGTTTTAGCGATTGCCTCCAGTGGTGCCCATTCGAATGGCTATTCTTTGGTACGCAAAATTATTGAACGCGCCGGCGCAAAACCCAGCGATGATTTAGGTGGTCGCCCATTAGGTGATGTGGTGATGGCCCCCACGGAAATTTATGTGAAGCCACTGTTGAAGTTGATTTCAGAAATCAATGTTAAAGGGATGGCACACATTACTGGTGGTGGTTTGGTAGATAACGTGCCACGCGTACTCCCAGAAAATACCCAAGCAGTTTTGCATCGCGATAGCTGGCAAATGCCAGAGCTCTTCCGTTGGTTACAAATGAAGGGTGGTGTTGCCGATGCGGAGATGGTGCGCGTCTTTAACTGCGGTATTGGTATGGTGGTGATTGTTTCTGCCGATCAAGCAGATGCTGCTATCAAGTCGCTCAATGGCCAAGGCTTAACAGCGTGGACTGTTGGTGAAGTGGTGGAGCGCCCTAAAGATGCTCCACAAACCATTGTGATCTAAGCTGATTTCATTAAAGTTCGCTTGCAGTAGTCCAGTGCGGCCTTTAACTCTTCTGGGTTGAAGGGGTCAAACGTATTTCTGCCGGCGATTGCTCTTAACCAGGTCAACTGTCTTTTGCCAAGTTGTCTTGTGGCCGCTAAGGCTCTGTAGCGCATCTGATCCCAATCAGATTGACCATCTAGATATTCCCAAATTTGTCGGTACCCTACCGATCGAATCGCCGGTAGATCTGGATTTAGGGCAGTGTTAGTGCGAAGCTTCTCTACTTCTTGAATTAAGCCACTACTGAGCATTTCATCAAAACGTTTTTCAAGATTGGCATGTAGTCTCGCCCGATCACTAGGTTCAAGAGATACAAGATTAATCCATTCGGGAATTACCGAGCCCTCTCTGCCATCTTCGCTGGGTGAGTCGGCTAATAAAGTAGACATTGGCTTGCCAGTAATTTCATAAACCTCAAGAGCGCGTTGCACCCGTTGAGAATCATTGGGCATTAAGCGTGCCGCTGTGATCGGGTCAAGCTTCATTAATTCTGCGTGCATCGCTGGCCAGCCAAGCACTTTGCCTTGCTCGTCTAAGCGAACACGTATACCTACATCAGCAGGGGGTAAAGAAGATAAACCGTGTGCCCATGCGCGCCAATACAACATCGTGCCACCAACAACCACAGGGATATTGCCGCGTACGCGTATTTCTTCACAGAGTCGCTTTGCATCGTTGGCAAACTTTGCCGCTGAATAAACCTCTGTTGGATCTAAAATATCAATGAGATGGTGAATGACTGCAGCCTGTTCTGCTCGGGTAGGTTTAGCGCTACCAATATCTAAACCACGATAGACCAAAGCAGAATCCATACTGATCAGCTCGATTGTCATGCCAAGCGATTGCGCATGTTCTGCAAGAGACATGGCGAGATGGGTTTTGCCTGCACCTGTAGGACCCACGATACAGAGAATGGGTTTGCTAACAGGGACATGCACAGGCTGAATGTAGGGTTCAGTTTGCATCCCTTGATTATAGGAGCCTGTTAATATCCGCTTCAAGCCAATCATTGGAGTACAAGTTGATCGATACCCTTTTGCAATTAAGCGACTTACTGCTACATATTGACCGCCATCTCGATGTGGTGATTCAGCAATATGGCTACTGGGCGTATGGATTGTTGTTTGCCATTATTTTTGCAGAGACCGGCTTAGTGGTTGCACCATTTTTGCCTGGGGATTCTTTGCTCTTTATTGCAGGTGCTTATTGCGCCACAGAGCACTTTAATCTCTGGACTTTGTCGATTGGCCTAGTTATTGCAGCCGTAACTGGAAATACCGTAAATTATTTTATTGGCCGCTGGATTGGCCATCGTGTGTTTAGCAGTGACTCACCTTGGATTGATCAAGCCGCTTTGCGCAAGACCCATGCTTTTTATGAGAAGCATGGCGGCAAGACCATTATCTTGGCGCGCTTTCTACCCATCATTCGAACCTTTGCGCCATTTGTTGCTGGCGTATCAGAAATGAACTTTTCTCGCTTCCAGTTATTTAATATTACTGGCGCTACCTTGTGGGTCTTTAGCTTAGTAGTTGCCGGCTACTTCTTTGGAAACATCCCAATTATTCGGGAGAACCTTAATATCATTGTTTTGGTAGGCATTGGTGCTGCCGCTGTGCCAGTGGCATTGGCAGCGTTGTATAAATTATTTCAGCGTAACAAAAAATAACGAGAACAATCGGTAGTTGAGAAGAGCGTCAGCAAAACTACAGCAAGAACTTAGTGCAGTTTTGTTTGGCCCTCGAGCGTCGCAATGTGCTCACGAATGTCGCTGGCATCTTCTGCGCCAGGGACTTCCTCAAGATAACGCTGCATATCTGCCAGCGCAGGACGAAGATACTCTAGCTGTGCAAAGATCAGACCGCGATCGCGGATCTCTTCTACTGAGTCTGGCAAGAGAATGACTAGCCGCTCTTGAACCCCAAGCAGTCGCTCCCAGCGCTCGTGCTCTGAGTAAATCATTTTGAGGTTCCTTAAGAAGCGCGACAGAATTTCGCGTGGACTTGAGGCACGTAAAAAAAGATTCAATGGCAGACTTAAGTCTCCACGATAGCCTTTGGCATCGAGGTAAGGATCAAGCATCTCTTGTAATTGATGCTTGGAGAGTGAGTCACCAGTTAGCGGATCCATGATGATCTCGCCTTGCTGTAAGGAGATGCGCATCATGAAATGATTGGGGAAGGACACCCCGCGAATCTTAAGGCCGATTTGCTGGCCTAACTCCATCATCAAGATGGCTAAAGAGATGGGGATACCGCGACGGTTCTCAATAATCTGATGCAGGTAAGAATTTTCAGGCGCATAAAAATCATTCGGGTTAGGACCAAAACCTAACTCGGCATAAAAGAAGTGCTTCAGAATTTGGAGGCGCTGCATTGGCGCTGTATCAGCGGTAATTCGAGTCTTGAGTTTGTTGCCCAATTGATCGATCTGATCCAGTACACCTTGAACGTCAAGATCTGGATAGGCGTGCTGTGCAACCGCAATGGCGGCCTCAGTCAATGGAAGGTGCGCGTCCTCGGCAACTAAGGAGGTGAAATAGTCGAGTTGTTGGGTTGGCATAAGCGCTATTTTGCATGACGTAGAAATTTTTGCCAGCGAATTCCAACGAGTCCTAATGCGGCAAAGTAAATTACCGCGGCTGCGCTGAGCCATCCAGCTATTAATCCAATGCGGATCCAGGGATTTGCTTGTAGGGCAATCCAATTATGGGCATGGGCTGCGTAGTAAAGTACAAATCCAAATGGAATCAGGGCAAGGGAGAGTTGCCCTAGATATTTCCCCCAGGCAGCATTGGGTAGCACCCCAAGCCTGCGTAAGCCAAGCCAAAGTAATCCCGCATTAAGGCATGCACCAACACCAATGGACAGCGCGAGTCCTGCATGCCCAAGCCATGGTACGAAGACGATGTTTGCCAATTGGGTCGCCACTAAAACGAACAAGCCAATTTTGACTGGTGTTCGGATATCTTGTCGTGAGTAAAAACCGGGGGCCAAAATTTTTACTAGGATCAGGCCAATGAGACCCACGCCATAAGCAGCTAGGGCGCGTTGCGTCATCAAAACATCAAGTGCATTGAATTTTCCATAGTGATACAACACGGCCGCAAGTGGTTCTCCGAAAATAAAGAGCGCCAGTGCACAGGGGGCAGCCAATAAGAATGTGAGTTGCAATCCCCAAATGAGTAATTCACCGGCATGCTCTACATCATTCTGGGCATTTGCTTTGCTCAGGCTTGGCAAAAGTACGGTGCCAAGTGCTACTCCTAAAAGCGCAGTGGGAAACTCCATTAACCGATCTGCATAAGAAAGCCAAGACACGCTACCTGCAGGTAAGCGAGAAGCAATATTGGTGTTGATGAGCAAAGAAATTTGAGCCACGGAGACGGCAAAGACTGCTGGCCCCATGAGCTTGAGGACTCGCCTGGCATCTGGATTGGTGATCGCAGCCTTAATGGCTTTAGGGAGTAAGCCAATTCTGGGTAAGAGCCCTAGACGAGCCAGTGCTGGAATTTGGATCGCCAGTTGCAAAACACCCCCCAAAAGAACACCAATACTCAAAGCGTAGATTGGTTGCTCGAGGTGTGGTGCCAAAAAGACGGCACTGCCGATGAGAGCTAGATTGAGTAAAACGGGGGTAAAGGCCGGAATAGCAAAGCGCTGAAAGGTATTGAGGATCCCCGCTGACAAGGAGACTAGGGAGATGAGCCCGATATAAGGGAACATGATCCGGGTCATGACGATGCTTGCTTCATAGGCCGACCCACCTTTAAAGCCTGTAGCAATCACCAGAATCAGCAAGGGGGCACCGATAACCCCCAGGAGTACCGTTACGAGCAAAGCCCAGAATAAGAGCGTGGCGACTGCATTAACAAGGATTTGAGCCTGTTTTTGATCTCCATTGCTAGAGATTTCGCCCAAAATAGGCACAAAAGCTTGGGAAAAAGCCCCTTCGGCAAATAATCGACGCAGTAAGTTGGGAAGTCTAAAGGCCACATTAAAGGCATCCGTCCATTCTGAGGCCCCAAAGCTACGGGCAATCAAGGTCTCTCGGAGAAGGCCGGTAATGCGGGACAGCATAGTCAGGGAGCTGACCTTGGCGGCGGCAGAAAGCAGATTCATGAGCCGATTTTCACCTATTTATCGGGCGACTGGGCTTTTTTGCCCCTTTACTGTAAAATCTTGGGTTTTGGTGGGTCGGCGTTACTTAGCTGCATGAAACTGACTACTGAGTAGATTTTCAACTAATCGTATTTTGTAAATTAATAGGCAAGGTTTAAAAGATGGCCAATACCGCACAAGCGCGTAAACGCGCACGGCAGGCAGTAAAACAGAACGAACACAACTCCAGTTTGCGTTCTAAGCTTCGTACTTCCATCAAGGCAGTTCGTAAAGCAATCGAAACTGGTGATAAAGCTGCTGCAGCTAAAGTATTTTTAGCAACGCAAGGAACAATCGACAAGATTGCTGACAAGAAGATTGCTCATAAAAATACTGCATCACGTCAGAAGTCACGTTTGTCTGCAGCTATCAAGGCAATGGCAGCGTAATTCTGAATTTGTTTTAGGCTGGCAAGAGAGTCTTCTTGCCAAAGCCCGCTCCTTATCAGAGCGGGTTTTTGTTTTTAGGATTGGGTTTGTGGCTTGGGTTCAAATTCACAAGCCTCTTCGATCGGTAGGCTGTTGTCTTTAGCAAAGTTCATGACAAAGTCGAGCGCTCGAGGATCAAGTTCACCCAATCTAGTATCAATAACAACGCATTTCACTTTTGTAATAACCACTGGTCTGACATAAGGCGAGTAAGTGAAGCGGGGATCTCCGGTATCGCCTGGAGGGCGAAAACTAGCCATTACCCCGCAAAGTCGTTCGGCCCAATCGCTGGGGCGAAACGGCTTGCCAGAGGTGGTAATGCCTTGAATGAAAAGCTTTTTGTGGTTCAAATTGACTTCAGGATCGAGATAAGAGTAAGCATTGTTAGCCCCCTAGCTTAACAGTGTGAGATGGTCGTAAGATGACTTCAGGAACTATTTTCGTGCAGTTGGATGCCCTTAGAAAAAATGCAAGCTAAAACTTTAGTAGAAAGCTCAACGATGACTTCCTTGGCAAAACCTCAAGTGCCTGGTCAGGTAAAGCATTACTTACAGTTTTCCGACCTCACGCGCACAGAGTATGACTATTTACTTAAAAGAGCTGCATGGCTTAAGGCTAAGTTTAAGAGTTACGAAACTTGGCACCCCTTGCATGACCGTACCTTAGCCATGATTTTTGAAAAGCACTCGACTCGTACTCGTCTCTCCTTCGAGG
>CAIMXN010000179.1 GCA_903845455.1 uncultured beta proteobacterium
ATGAGCAATATTCCAAAAATCAAGGTTCGTAACTCGATTGCCGAGTGCGCCCAGTCTCTTCGCAAAGAAAATGCTGGCAAGTACCAAAATTACGCTATTAAAGACTGTATCGCCTCCATTGCGGCTACTAGGATTAAGTAATTTTTATCCCCATGCTCCCTTTATATCAGGGGATAAGGGTGTTTAGAGCTTATGGTCTAGAGAGCCAGTTTATCTAGCATCCACTGGTAGCTACCTAACAGGCTTGTTTGGGTAGCTTTTACCCGTCATATTGCTATAAATAGCCCCAACAATCACCAGCAAAATAGAATCCACCATCACTGGGAATACGGCAAAGCGGTAATGCATCACATGCCCCAAAACAGCAATGAGGGCCACTGCTGCTGCGGGAGGGTGCAAGCAGCGGAAGATAAACATCGCTAAGATTGAACTAGCTCCTGCAATAGGCATGGCTAAAAGTGGCTCGCTAATCAGGTTTGCAATGGTGATGCCAAGAAGTGCCGAGAGGGTATTGCCAGCAATCACTGCCCACGGCTGAGCCATAGGACTACCTGGCAAAACAAACACTAAAAATGCGCTCGCACCTAGGGAGGCCATGAGCCATTCATCGATTCCGCTAAGATCACCAAGGTATTTAGCAATAGTAAGCACTAACATCAGACCAAGCAATGCACCACAACTAGAGCGCAAGCGTTCACTCCAGGCAACTGCTGGTTGATCCCCTCCAAGATAGAAGGAATAGCGCTTAATCAGGTATTTGACCGTGTGTCTCATCTTTTATTTATTTAATCGAAATTTAATTATTGGTTGCTTTTAACTATCGAGTTAATACAAAAATACGATTATTAGATTACGTCGTTTTGTTGATAATAACCCCGTGGTGAGTGGTTTTACTCAGCTTGAGGAATCCTCGCCCTTTCTTAAATAATCATTTTTAGGAGTCATTCATGGCTAAAACTGTAAAAGGCACAAAGACTGAACAGTCTTTGAAAGAAGCGTTTGCTGGCGAATCCCAAGCAAACCGTCGTTATTTATATTTCGCGAACCAAGCTGATATTGCTGGCGCAAATGATGTTGCAGCAGTATTCCGCTCAACCGCTGAAGGTGAAACTGGCCACGCCCATGGTCATATGGAGTACTTGATCGAAGGCGGCGCAGGCGAGCCAGGTACAGGTATGCCAGCTAAAACTGTTGCTGAAGCTTTGCAAGCAGCAATCGCTGGCGAAACCCATGAGTACACCGACATGTACCCAGGTATGGCTAAAACAGCACGCGATGAAGGCTTTGATGAAATCGCTGATTGGTTTGAAACCCTGGCAAAAGCTGAACGTAGTCATGCCAACAAGTTCACTAAGACTTTAGAGATGCACTTGGCTAACGTTTAATTAAATCGGTTGTCCAAACCAATAAGCCCCGAATTAATTCGGGGCTTATTTTTTAGCCTTTTTTACAACACCGGGTAGACTGATGGCTTGCATTTTTTGCTTCTTGAAAATAGCTAAACGGCAAATGCAGTTCTCATCAGCTCGATATCAGCCCTAGAAATATGAAGGTGTTTTGCTAAGCTTTCCCACTTTCTTGTTGCAGCCAAAACCTCATCAACAATCTCGGTTGCTTGTTCATTGCTCAATTCGTAATAATGGGCTGTAGCAATCACACTATCTAAGTTTGCGCGATTATCATTTGAATCTAAATTCAAGGCATGCTCATTTTTATCAATATTGGGATTAAGGTCAAAAGCTGGGGATAGGCGCCAGCCACTCGGCAGCAGAATA
>CAIMXN010000180.1 GCA_903845455.1 uncultured beta proteobacterium
GCGCTTACAAGCAGCTTATGACCGTACCAATGGACGCCTAGCTGAAAGGGTTCTAGGTCCTGATGAGTTGATTATTTTTAGGCAACGGCTTGCTAGAAATCACAAGCGCGGCATCGCTTTCTTAGCAACGCGTTTTGCAGCTAAAGAAGCTTTCTCAAAAGCGATTGGCTTGGGAATGAGAATGCCCATGACCTGGCGTTCTTTGCAAACACTGAACGAACCTAGTGGCAAACCTGTCACTACCTATTTAGGAGCGTTAGCTCAGTTTATGACAGAGCGCAATTGGGAAGCTCAAGTTACAGTGAGCGATGAGCAAGACATGGCGATTGCTCATGTGATTGTGGTTCAGAAATAAGCTGTAAAAATTAATCAGATCCAACAAAGAAAATAACGAGGAAGAGATGAGCAAGTCGATCATGAACCCTGGCCCAATCACTTTAGATGTTGTTGGTCTTGAATTAAACACTGAAGATCGTCGTCGCATTCTGGATCCACTCACAGGTGGTGTCATTCTCTTTGGTCGGAACTTTACCAATCGTCAACAACTCACCAAGTTAACTGCTGAGATTAAAAAGCTACGTCCTGATGTATTGATCTCCATTGATCATGAAGGTGGCAGAGTGCAGCGCTGCAGGACTGATGGTTTTACGCATCTGCCAGCCATGCGTCAATTGGGTGAGCTCTGGGCTGTCAAAACTACCTCTACGCATGCCGCCGAATCAGCAGCACTAGCAATGGCTGCTACGACTGCTTGCGGATATGTGCTGGCCACTGAGTTACGTGCCTGTGGTATCGACTTTAGTTTTGCGCCCGTACTAGATTTGGATTTTGGCCGCAGTGGTGTGATTGGCGATCGCTCCTTTAGTCGTGACCCGCAAATTGTTTTTGCCTTGGCAAAGAGCTTAAATGAAGGTTTGCGTTTAGCTGGTATGGCTAACTGCGGTAAGCATTTTCCGGGACATGGTTGGGCAGAGGCAGATTCTCATATAGCCATCCCAGTAGATGAGCGCTCTCTAGCTGAAATTCTGAATAATGATGCGAAGCCCTATGAGTGGTTAGATCTCAGCTTGGCAGCTGTGATGCCGGCACACGTGATATATCCCAAGGTTGATCAGTTGCCAGCAGGTTTTTCGAACATTTGGTTACATTCCGTGCTGCGTCAAGAATTGGGTTTTGAAGGTGTGATCTTCAGTGATGACCTTTCAATGGAAGGTGCCAGTGTTGTGGGATCTGTAGTGCAGGGTGCAGAATTGGCACTCGCTGCAGGTTGTGATGCGGTATTGATTTGTAATCGTCCTGATCTAGCAGATCAGTTGCTTTCTAAACTCAAAGTATCTAAAGCAAAGCAGTCTGAATCAGCAATGCGCTTAAACCGCTTGATGCCTAAGTCCCCAACTCTATCTTGGGATGAGTTACAAGAGGAAGCTGAATATCAACATGCTAGAGGCTTATTGAAGCAGATGAAGTTGATTTAATAAGGCGCCATCCTTATTTTTGCTTGGATACTCTTGCCCACTCTAAGACAACGAAGCGCTTTACCTTTTCTCCCTGTTCTCTGGCACAAATGATTTCTGCAACATTGACCTTTTGATAGATCTTCTGTAAACGCAAAATATCTCCCTGCACTGAGTAATTTGGAATCCATGACCCCCAGAAAAATCCTAAGCTTTCTAATTCAAGATAGGCATTGGCTGCTGCGGCTTGTTTAATTGGCAGGTCTAGGTATACGGAAGCCAAATTCAAAGATTCAAACTGCTGTAATTCTGCTGCGACCGATGTTATTAAATCGTCGCCAATATGACTGATAGACATATTGGCAGTTTGGATTGAAGAATTGACTGCGACATTGATAATAGTTTCCCCACTTCCTTTGATATCAGAACTGGTGATAGCGCGCTCGAGATTGAGTTCCTGCGCCAGTGATTTCACATGTTCGGCATGTTGCTTGGGCAAGAAAATAGCATGCGGAGAATCTAGTAGCGGAAGATAAAAGGTCAATAAAGACATACGCGTGTCTGAAAAGTTATCAAGACCTTGCATGGAGAGGGTCGAGGGAATATCTCCAATCAGAAGACCAGTTTCTTTCGCATCAAAAGAGATCATTTCATGTTGGCTATAGGGATGATTCGTAACGCATTCGGTCCAGAATCCAGGAAGTCCCAGTTCTTTTGCTATATCGATACGTTTTTTTGCCATGTTCTCGGCAATGTGATGCCCCCTATACTCAGGGTCAACTAACATTTTTCCAGCTTCTGGAGAAGTATTTTGAGAGTCATCAAACGACAATGCGCAGTGGCCAACAATTTCACCGTTATCCAGTCTTGCGATCACTGAATGCATTAACTTATTTTCAATAACTTCCTGAAGTTGGGTAGCGTCATACATGAGTGGGTTTGGGTAGCTATCGCCATAGCAACGTCGGACGCAGTCAATCAGGCGAGGGATGTCCCTCAGCTCTAGAAGAGCAATTTCTGGAGAGATAGTATTAGGCATAGTTCTAGTATTATGACTTCGAGTTCGGAAATAAAAAAGCCCAGCATGCTGGGCTTTTGAACATCAACCCTAAGGTTGCTTGTTTTTACTGATTAGTTGGCGCGGCTGCGATATTCACCAGTACGGGTATCGATCTCAATCTTGTCACCAGTATTGCAAAACAAAGGAACTTGCAGTTCATAGCCAGTTGCTAATTTTGCATTCTTCAACACTTTGCCGGAACTGGTATCACCTTTAACTGCTGGTTCTGTATAAATAATTTCACGGACTAATGAGTTTGGCATTGCTACTGAAAGTGCTTTACCTTCGTAGAACACCACTTCGCATGGCATGCTTTCTTCAAGGTAGTTCAAGGCATCACCCATGAATTCAGCTTCAACTTCATATTGGTTGTATTCGGTATCCATAAATACATACATTGGGTCGGCAAAGTAAGAGTAAGTACAGTCTTTCTTATCCAAGATCACAACATCAAACTTGTCATCCGCTTTATAAACACCTTCATTCGGTGCGCCGGTTAACAAATTCTTAAATTTCATTTTCACAACAGAGGAGTTGCGACCTGAGCGGCTATATTCGGCTTTCAAAACGACCATGGCATCGGTGCCGATCATAACTACGTTACCAACGCGGAGTTCTTGTGCTGTTTTCATCTTGCTATTCCTGAGTGCAGAGTTGATTTTCTGCGGTTTTTATCAAAGACAAGATTGTAACCGCCTCAGAGCCTTTCAAGTTCAGGCTTAGGCTACAAAGTGCACGAGACGGGCTGCCAAGCCTCCATCAGCGTTTTTTTCAAGTAAATCTGCACGCCAGGTCTTGGAATGGGCACTCCAGGCATCCAAAGACTTTAGCCATTCATCAGGCATGGCCCAGGTCATGGCGGCCATACAGGCAGTTTTAAGGTCTTGGCTAGCCGACTCTAGATAGAGATCCAAAAAGGCCGCTAATTTGACTTGATGTGCTCGATCTTCTTGAGGATAGATGTGCCAAATGAATGGTTTGCCAGCTAGCTGAGCTCGCACAAAAGAATCTTCACCACGAACAATATTAAAGTCGCATTGAGCAAGTAGCCAGTCATATTCATCTTGGGAGACAAAGGGAATAGACAGCAATTGAATGGATTGTGGAAGATTAATCTCTTGACCTGCATGCACCCTAAGTAATTCGGCATGACCATGCGTTAAAACGATATCAAAGTCATCCCCACTTAAGCTGAGATTTTCTAGCCATTTACGTAGTGGGGCGCCCGGGTAGCAAAAGACACTAATGCGTTTTGCGTTGGGCCGAAGTGCGGACCAAATGGCTTCGATACTTTGTGGTACTTTCATTGCAAGTAAATTGGATTCATCTGGAATCGGGTCCAAAAGTAGGCCACCAACATTGGCTTGGAAACCTGGAAAGAAAAAGTATTTTGGAATGCCGTGCGCTTGTAGTGAGGCTTTTGCATGAAAGTCGGTAACCCACGGTTCAGCACTGAGATATTCCAAGTTAATCATGAGCGGTTTTTTTGGAGCGATGAGTAAGCCCGCTACATATCTTTCTGGGAGCGTGCAGCCAAATGCCTCAATCACGACATCCGGTGCCTCAACAGGATGGCGTACATTACTAAAGCTGGCTTCCCAAGGTTGAAGATCGATTCTTTGCTGAATAGACTGATCTACGCCAGAAGCGAGTAAATTGAGGGTTGGCAAGTCGTCGCAAAAAATACGGACATCCTGACCATGAAGGCTTGATAAGCTTCGGGCTAGGCGCCAGCAAATACCAGCATCACCATAGTTATCGACGATTTGGCAGAAAATATCCCAACGCATGAGTAATTCGCTTTTTGAAAACCTTCAGCAAGATGTTAAACGGCTTCCCGGATTGCCGGGGGTGTATCGCTTTTTTGACGAAGCGGGGCAGATTCTATATGTGGGAAAAGCCCGCAACCTCAAAAAACGTGTTTCTAGCTACTTTCAGCGTACGCAACTTTCACCACGCATTGCGCTCATGGTTGGCAAGATTGTTCGCTACGAAACAACAGTAACACGGACCGAAACAGAGGCACTCATTCTTGAGAATAATCTCATTAAGGAGTTGGCTCCGCCTTTTAATATCCTATTTCGAGACGACAAGTCTTATCCCTATGTGATGCTTACTGGTCATGAATTTCCTCGGCTAGCCTCCTATCGTGGCAAGATAGATAAACGGAACCATTACTTTGGGCCATTCCCAAATTCTTGGGCAGTACGAAATAGTGTGCAAATTTTGCAGAAAGTATTTCGTCTGAGAACCTGCGAAGATTCGGTATTTAAGAATCGTAGCCGCCCTTGTTTATTGCATCAAATCCATCGTTGTAGTGCCCCTTGTGTTGGGCGGCTCAGTCCTGCGCAGTATGGGCAAGATGTTGCACAAGCTACACGATTTTTAGAGGGTGACCATGGGCGAGTGTTAGTCGAGCTTGAAAATGAAATGCAAGCGCATAGCGTCGCAATGGAGTTTGAGATGGCTGCAATATTGCGTGATCGTATTGCAGATTTGTCGAGCGTTTTGCAACAACAATCGATGGATACGGTTGCAGAAGGCGAGGGCGATGTTGATATCATCGCTGTCGCACAGATGGAAGGCATGATCTGTGTGAATTTAGCAATGGTGCGAGGTGGTCGTCATTTGGGTGATCGGGCTTATTTTCCTAAGGGGCGTCAAGCTTCTGGTGATTTGCTGACTCCTGCTGAAATTTTAGAAGCATTCATTACGCAACATTATTTAGATGATCTTGCTGAAGGTGAAGCGCCTTCTGTCCATTTAATTCCCTCGGTCTTGATTTTGAATCATCCTCTGCACTATTTGCATGCAGAGGGCGAAACCCCACCAGAAGACCTGCAGGCTTTAATAAATTTACAGGCCGGTAGAAAAATTACTTTCTTGCATCAACCCCAAGGCCAAAGACGACATTGGTTGGCAATGGCTGAGGGCAATGCCAAGCTTGCTTTGACAAAACGACTGGCAGAGACTGGTGGGCAGCTAGCTAGGGCTCGCGCTTTAGCTGATGTACTGAGTTTGGAATTAGAAAGCTTAGAACAGTTGCGGATTGAATGTTTTGATATTAGCCACACTTCGGGTGAGGCGACTCAAGCATCTTGTGTGGTGTATGCAAAGAACGCGATGCAATCTGGTGAGTATCGACGCTTCAATATTAATGACATCACCCCAGGAGATGACTACGCTGCAATGCGTCAAGTTCTACAAAGACGGTATACCAACTTTCAGGAATTACCAGTCGAAAAAATACCACAAGTAATTTTGATTGATGGTGGCAAAGGCCAGGTCGAGATGGCTAGGCAAGTCCTTTCTGAATTTGGCATGGATATTAGTTTGATCGTCGGTGTTGCCAAAGGTGAGGGCCGCAAAGTAGGTCTAGAAACTTTGATCTTTGCTGACGGGCGAGAGGCTTTAGAGCTCGGTATTGGTAGTGCTGCACTTTTATTGGTTGCTCAGATACGGGATGAGGCGCATCGCTTTGCCATTACTGGTATGCGCGCTAAGCGAGCAAAAGCGCGGACGATCTCTCGTTTGGAGGAGATTGAAGGCATAGGTGCTAAGCGTCGTCAAAAGCTATTAGCTAGATTCGGCGGACTACGAGGTGTGTCCAATGCCAGTATTGAAGAGATTGCTAGCGTAGAGGGGATTTCAACGACGCTCGCAGAGCAAATTTATCGACAGCTTCATTAAGCCCCTTGGGGTATGCTTACGCTATGCCATTCAATTTACCTATTGCCCTAACCTGGTTGCGTGTTGCGGTCATTCCATTACTGGTGGCGATCTTCTATCTCCCGAATACTTGGTTGACACCTTTTGAGCAGAATCTCTTTGCTACTGTCTTATTTGTATTTGCAGCGGCAACGGATTGGTTAGATGGTTTCTTGGCGCGCCGTATGAAGCAGGAGTCTGCATTTGGCCAGTTCTTAGATCCTGTAGCTGATAAGTTAATTGTTGCCGCCGCTTTATTAGTACTGCTCAATATGGATCGAGTGCAGGTATGGGTTGCTCTTATCATCATTGGTCGTGAGATCACTATTTCTGCATTAAGAGAGTGGATGGCACTTCTCGGAGTTGGTAAAAGTGTGGCCGTTCATATGGTGGGTAAATTAAAAACGACTGCTCAGCTCATCGCCATTCCTTTTCTTTTGCTAAATGACACATTATTTGGCTGGTTAAATTGTGCTCGTGTGGGTACCTGGCTAATTTGGGTAGCCTCATTTCTGACTATATGGTCAATGTTTTATTACCTACAAAAGGCCTTACCTCAATTAGCTGGTAAAGCTGATTAAAAAACCGGAGAGGGTCTTAGGCTCAATCTTCATAAGGTTTTGATGTTTATTTCTGAGGGGCATATTCTTCCTTGGTTCGGGAAAAATGCTCTCTTTTGAATTGTTTGTTAAACTATCGCCCTGTTATGCGGGAATAGCTCAGCTGGTAGAGCGATACCTTGCCAAGGTATAGGTCGGGAGTTCGAACCTCCTTTCCCGCTCCAAGTTCGATGGGAAGCCCTCAAAAGCTTCCCATTTTTGATTTAGATATATGGCGCGTTGGCCGAGTGGTTAGGCAGGAGCCTGCAAAGCTTCGTACGGGGGTTCGATTCCCTCACGCGCCTCCAGTATTTGATTGAGCCCTTCAAGCGATTCGCTTGACGAATTGGGCGCTTACCCTAAAATGCTCTTATTGAGTAGCTTGGTGAAAATAATGAACCCATTTCTAATTTCTAAATATGTAGCTGCCGCTGCACTTGTGGCGTTCTTGGGCGCATGTGCATCTTCGAGTGATTCCCCAACAGGCACCTCTAATGAAGTTCAAGAAACGCAAACTCAGTTACTAGGCGATATGCCCTTGCCTGTCGCTTCGAAGATTATTGGCGCGGATTCATTAATTATTGGTCGCGGCGATAACTGGGTTGGGCGTGTAGTTCTCTCTGGTGTGCAATCACCCACCGATATTTATGCCTTCTTCCAATCAGAATATCCTAGAGCAGGATGGACTACGATCAGTGCCGTTAAATCTAAAACGAGTATTTTGGTTTTCACTAAAGGTGATCGCACTTCAACTGTTGAGTTGAATGAGGGCCCCCTAACTGGACCCAAAACATTAATCACCATTACTTCATCACCCAAGAATGCCAACGTTATTGCGCCAAACAAAAAATAATTTGGTGCAACAACAGTTGCTTGATGTCATTGGATGTGCAGTAAAAAAAAGACCTCAACAGAGGTCTTTTTTGTTGAGCACTCAATCCTTCTACTTTATAAGCCTTCAGCCCTGATAAGGCCTACCGCTTGACCTTCAACGGCAAAGTTGGTTTGTCTGCCATCAACTAGAATATTTTTGAAATCTGGATTTTCGGCTTGTAACTCAATCACCAAGCCATTCGGTGTTTTCTTTTGATTCCAGCGCTTCACTGTGACTTCATCATCTAAGCGAGCGACAACGATGTCACCATTGCGCACTTCAGTTGTTTTTTTAACAGCTAAATAATCGCCATCCAAAATTCCAGCATCACGCATGCTCATGCCGACTACTTTTAATAGGTAATCTGCACCCTTACTAAATAAGCTTGGGTCAATAGGCACATGTTTTTCAATATGCTCAACTGCCATGATGGGTGAGCCAGCAGCCACTCGACCAATGAGTGGCAGAGTGAGTTGTTGAAGTGCGCCAGAGGGTAAAGACATCTGACGATATTTATTGGGATTGCGTGACTGATTAAAACGTTGTGGAATGCGAATGCCACGCGAGGTTCCTGGCGTGAGTTCGATATATCCCTTTTTAGCAAGTGCACGAAGATGTTCTTCTGCAGCATTGGCCGATGCAAAACCTAATTGAGTGGCGATTTCTGCGCGGGTTGGGGGAAGACCGCTGTCTCCAATCGCGTTGGTAATTAAGTCCAAAATCTCACTTTGCCGAGCGGTAAGTTTTGGGAGGGCAGCTAGCTCCTCAATAAAATCAACTGTATTTATGTCCATACTGGGATTGTATACAGCTTTTTGGGTATTTCAAGAACTTTTCTGGCGGTAGATAATGGCTGATGAGCTTAATCGACCTAAATACAACAAAATCCCCCCATATTTTGGTTCTTGGGATGGGTGGCACCATTGCGGGTTTGGCTAAGGAGCCTGGCAGTAACCCACTTGAATATCAAGCTGGTCAAGTTGGCATCAAGGGCTTGCTAGAACAAATTCAGGCAGCTATTCCAGGTGATCTCAAACTGGCATCTCGGCAGCTTGCTAACATGAATAGTAAGGATCTTAGTGAGTCATTCCTAACCCAGCTTGGCATAGCGGTTAAGGACTCCCTGAAAAATCCAGCTGTACAGGGGATTGTAATTACCCATGGTACAGATACCATTGAGGAGGCTGGATTCTTCCTTCAGGCAACGTGTGGCAATGCTGCTGAAACATTAGGCAAACGGGTGGTGTTGACGGGTGCGATGCTACCCAATAATGCGCCTGGGGCTGATGGCCCTAATAATCTCTTAGGCGCCATTCGTTGGGCTTCTACTCCTTTAGAAAATTGTCCAGGGGGTATCTATGCGGTGTTCTCTGGCAAGGTTTGTATGGCGAGGGACCTTGCCAAGCGTCATGGTACGGCTTTAAACGCCCCTTTAATGGACTCTCCTACGAGTCCTATTGGTTTGATTAACCCATCCTGGCTATCTGGCGTGAAGGCTGTGGAGTTAGCCTGGGATACAGATTTTCCCATCCCTCAAGCAGGAGAGTGGCCTTGGGTAGAAATTCTGACGAGTCATGCTGGCGCGCGCGCGGAGACAATTACGCATTGGCTCAGTAGTCAGGTGGAAGGGCTGGTGCTTGCAGGCTCAGGGATGGGGGGATTTCATGAGGCCTGGGCAGAACCTTTGGAGAAGGCTGCATCTAAGGGAATTGCCTTGATCAGAACGAGTCGGACGGGTAGTGGCACAACTTACCGTGATATTCCAGAAAAAGATCCCATTGGTTGCAGGGTTGCAGGTAGTCTCTCTGCTCCTCGGGCGCGCATTGCGCTCCAATTGGCGATAAATGCGGCAAAACAGGCAAACTTAGTTGGTAAACCCCTGACTTGGCAGGATTTTTTTGCTAGAATAGCGGACTTACCTGAAATTCGGTAAGCGTTGTAAAAACAGCAGTAAAAGTATTGTAAGTTTTACCTACAATTTGTTACTACCTTGTCACACTGGCGCTAACTTCAAAAACCATCGGAAGTTAGCAAGACGCCCAGGTGACTCAATCCTTAAGGAGTGTTAGATGCGTCATTATGAAATCGTCTTTATCGTCC
>CAIMXN010000181.1 GCA_903845455.1 uncultured beta proteobacterium
AATGGTTAGAAGGTCTTGATACTAGTCCTCAGTCTGAAAAAACAGAACTGCGCTTCCCGGTGCAATATGTAGCACGCCAAGATGGCAGTGCTTCTGATGACTTCCGTGGCTACCTCGGCCAAATTGAATCTGGCAGTATTCTCAAGGGTCAGAAGATCCTTGTATTACCTGGCAATACCGAAGCTACGGTTGCCGAGATCTATTTGGGTAATCGCTCAAACCGCGATCAAGCCAATACCAATAACGAAGTCGAGTCTGCGCAAACTGGCGAAGCTATAGCGATTCGTTTGGCTGAAGATATTGATGTCTCTAGAGGTTGCCTCTTTGTAGGCCCTAATGATGCAATGCCGCCTACTCTTAGTAAGCAAATTTCTGCAGATCTTTGCTGGTTGGATAGTGAGCCGCTTTCACTCAGTCGTAAATATGCCTTGCGTCACACTACCAATACGGTTGGTGCAAAAGTGAAGGCTATTGTGCAAGTTTTGGATGTGGAAACCCTATCTCACGCCAGCGATACACACCCCTTAACTGCCAATGAGATTGGTCGTATTGACTTTGTGTTGCAAAAGCCAATTGTGGCTGACTTGTTTGGTCAGTCCCAGCGTACTGGTGCATTCATTTTGATTGATGAAGCTACCAATCACACTGTTGCAGCTGGAATGATTCGTGAGGCAACTGCTCAGTAGGTTTGTATTTATAGACAGTTTATTAAACAAAATAGCCTCACAATTGCGAGGCTATTTCTTTTCTAAAACTACTTTGGTTAAGCTTGCGCTTGCTCAAATGCACTAAGAGCATCAGCTGCATACATGAGCGACGGTCCGCCACCCATATAAGTAGCCATACCTAAGGTTTCGACTATCTCTTGCTTAGTTACCCCAAGTTTTACCAAGGCTTGCGTATGAAATCCAAGACAGCCATCACATCGCGCCGCTACCCCCAAAGCCAAGGCGATCAGTTCTTTAGTTTTCTTATTCAATGCGCCATCTTTAGTGGCAGCCGCCGCTAAATCGCCAAAACCCTTCATCATTTCTGGAGCTTCAGCTCTTAGCTTGGCAAGTGAACCAGAGATGTCCTTGGTAATTTGTTTGTAATCTTTTGACATTTCAATTTCCTTTATTGATGGGCGTTTACTTACAGCAACCGCCACCGCTACAAGCTATTCCACAAGAATTCATTCCCACCATCTGATATAAAGGACAGAACTTAAATAGGCCAGTAGCCAAAGGAACAATTCCAATCCAGCCCCATAAGCCAACAAGATTACTTGCCGCTAAACCAACTAATACGAACCCAACAGCGATGCGCAGTACGCGATCGATACCGCCAACGTTACATTTCATTTGATATACCCCATTCTTTTGATTGTTTTTTAATGACTTATCCGCAGTTTCTGCCAGACATCATTTGCGGAACATGTCCTGCTGGCAAAGTAATACCTTTTTCTTTGGCGCGCTTTTCCATCTCTACATTGTTAGCTGTCATGATTGCTTGACGCTCTTCTATAGTCTTCGCATCAATCATCTTGTCCATCATGGCAAGTCTTTCTGCTGGAGTCATCAACTCACGCATGATTTTCATATTGGCGTTTTGTCCCATGATTTGACCTGGCATCATTGCTCCACGCATCGTGCCTGGACCCATACCATTACCCATAGGACCCATTCCACCCATTGGTCCTTGCTGAGCATGAACAGAGGCGATAGTTAAGCCAAGTCCTAATACAGCAGCAACACTGATTGCGATTTTGTTTACAGTTTTCATTTTCATTTCCTTATTTGTTTGGTTAACGTTTCCATAACAAGCTCCTTCGTATGAGTCCATTATTGGACCAAACCTGCAAAGGGCGTATGATTTAGATCATATGGAACTCTATATTCCGGAACTGCTGAAGGATCTCCTACCTAAAGGGCTAATAGGGGAATGTCTTGCACATCACTTTGAGAAAGGTGATTACCTGTTCCATCAAGGTAAAAAGCCT
>CAIMXN010000182.1 GCA_903845455.1 uncultured beta proteobacterium
ACTAGTAGCCATGGTGAGCCGACAATCTTACAGAGATGTAAGGGTGGTTTTCTGAGTGAAGCGAGCATGTTGGCAGATGTTTATCACTGTGATGCCATTGCGACTCACAATGGACAAGCAATCACCCTTCCCATTAAATCTCTAAGAGATGGATTAGTTGATAGCAAGTTCTCACTTAAATGGGTGCAACTTCTCAGCAAAGAGATCATGCGCCTTCGAACCCAATCTGAACGATTGAGTCTTAAAGATATTCGAAGCAAACTAATCCACCTTATTGAGACAGAAGGTAAACAGGGTGTCTTAACACTTCAATCTGATTTTAAATCGATGGCTTCAGAGATTGGGGTGACGCATGAGGCTTTATATAGGGCCATTGCCACATTAGAGACCGAGGGAATTCTCAAAAAATCTTCGCACAGTCTGCAGCTAATAAAAATGAAGTGATAAATTTCAAGCTACACCACTATTAAATACCGTGACCAGAGAAGAAAAAAGCCACCCCGAAGGATGGCTTAAATAAATCTATGGAGGTACTACTAAAGAATGAACTACAGCTTCATATTAGTCCTGTACTTGTCAGCAATTTATTTCAATGGTGCGATTAAGGTGCCTAATGCACCAATTTAATGCATGTATGCGCTTTACTTTAGTGATTCTCTTTAGCGTGGTTAATCGAATACTTTGGAATCTCAATGACCAGATCTTCACGAGCCACGATTGCCTGGCAAGAAAGGCGTGACTGAGGGTTTAAGCCCCAAGCTCGATCGAGCATATCTTCCTCGTTTTCATCAGGTAGATTGAGGCTATTAAGCCCTTCTCTAACGATTACGTGACAAGTAGTGCAAGCACACACCATATCGCAGGCGTGCTCAATCGGAATATCATTCTCTAATAAAGCCTCACAAATCGAGGTACCTGGGGCAACTTCAACTACCGCGCCATCTGGGCAATATTCACTATGAGGAAGAACAACGATTTGGGTCATAACTGGGTTTCTAAGGGTTTTGATAACTACTAGATTTCTGCAACATTCTTGCCAGCCAACGCTTTTTGAATGCTGGCATTCATACGCATCTGGGCAAATTCATCAGTTGCTTTAGCGGCCTGGTCAACGGCTTTACGAACCACTGCGCTATCAGTTTCTTCTTTTAGAATCTTTTGCAGTATCACCATCTCTTGATCAATAACCGCTTGTTCTTCTGTATTGAGTAAAGCGCGATCACTATCTAATGCAGTCTGTACGGCATCCAATAAACGCTGCGCATTAACCTGCTCTTCTCGCAAGGATCTAGACAACAAATCCTCTTTGGCAGAAGCAAACCCATCTTGTAACATGCGAGTGATCTCAGCATCAGTTAAACCATAGGAAGGTTTGATGTCAATTGAAGCTTGCACCCCAGAGCCCTGCTCTGTAGCGCTCACTGATAACAAACCATCAGCATCCACTTGAAAGGTCACCCGAATTCGGGCTGCACCAGCAGCCATTGGCGGAATGCCACGCAATTCAAAGCGACCCAAAGAGCGGCAGTCTTGTACTAACTCACGCTCACCCTGCACTACTTGAATTGCTAATGCAGTCTGACCATCTTTAAAGGTTGTGAAATCCTGAGCACGTGCAAACGGAATCGGCGTATTGCGAGGAATAATCTTCTCTACTAAACCACCCATAGTTTCAATACCCAAAGAGAGTGGAATCACATCCAATAAGAGCCACTCATCATCTTTACTTTGATTACCAGCCAGCAGGTCAGCTTGCATCGCAGCACCTAAAGCAACTACTTGATCAGGATTGAGGTTGTTTAAAGGTTTGGTGCCAAAGAGTTCACCGACGGCACGCTGCACATTAGGCATGCGCGTTGCGCCACCCACCATCACCACGCCTTTAATCTCATCAGCCTTAAGACCCGCATCACGCAAAGCCTTTTTCACTGCAATCAATGTCTTGTTCACTAAGTTCTGAGTAATCTCAAAGAACTGGGCCTGACTCACACCAACATTGACCACTGTGCCATCAGACAAAGTCTCATGTACACGAGCCAATGGATTGTGACTAAGGAGTTCTTTTGCATGCCTGCAAGCTTGCAACAAAGTGCGATGATCATGCACAGATATCGGGGGGAGCTTAGCCTGTTCGACAACCCAGCAATATAAACGGTGATCAAAGTCATCACCACCTAATGCCGAGTCCCCACCAGTAGAGAGCACCTCAAACACACCCTTAGTCATTCTCAAAATAGAAATGTCGAAGGTGCCACCACCCAAGTCATAAACAGCATAGATGCCCTCAGAAGCATTATCTAAACCATAAGCGATGGCTGCGGCAGTTGGCTCGTTCAATAGACGCAACACTTCAATACCCGCCAACTTGGCTGCGTCTTTAGTAGCTTGACGCTGTGCATCATCAAAGTAAGCGGGAACGGTAATCACCGCACCAACGATGTCATCAGAAACAGAATCCTCAGCTAATTGACGTAAGCGTGCCAGAATTTCCGCAGAAACCTCAATTGGACTCTTATCCCCGGCAACCGTTCTTAATTTCAGCATGCCTGGTTCATCTACGAAATCGTAGGGAGCACTTTCGATATGCTCAACATCTAGTAAGCCGCGTCCCATAAAACGTTTTACAGAAACAATCGTGTTCTTCGGATCAGAAACAACACTCTCAAGAGCTTCAAAACCAGCTTGAGTTCTGCCATTTGGCAAATAACGCACTACCGAAGGAAGTAATTCTCTGCCCTGAGCATCCGGCAACACTTTAGGTAGGGCATCTCTAACGATAGCTACTAATGAATTCGTGGTTCCCAAATCAATACCTACAGCAATACGGCGTTGATGTGGAGCAAGAGATTTACCGGGTTCGGAGATTTGTAATAAGGCCATGGTCTGTTAGTTTAAAGCTAAGCCAAAGCCGAGATAGTGTCATCCAACTCAATAGCAAACTTATCAATGAAGAGTAAACCCCTTAATAGCTCGGCAGCCCGCTGATAGTTCTTGGCAGCATCAATGGCTTGAACCACTTCAGTAATGGTTTCCTGCTTGACTTGGTCGACTTCGTCCATCAGCACTTCAAGGCTAGGCAGGTCTTCTGCTAGCTCATCCAAGCTCTCGCGCCATTCCATCTGCTTCATTAAGAATGCAGCAGGCATCGCAGTATTGGTTTCTAATTTCGCATCCACGCCATGCAGTTGACAAAGATAAAGGCCGCGTTGGATTGGGTTCTTCAGTGTTTGATATGCCGTATTAGCAAAAGTTGCCATTTGCATCGCTAGGCGTTGCTCGGTATCACTGCCACGAGCATAGCGATCAGGGTGAACTTCTTTCTGAATGGCTAGATAAGCCTGGTCCAAGACAGGCAAATCGATTTGGAATTGCTGATTTAAACCAAAAAAGCGAAAGTAATCGTCAGACGCGGAAGGATTCGCCACAACCACACTCATCTTTTACGTTTGGATTTTGAAACTTAAATCCCTCGTTCAAACCCTCACGTACAAAATCTAATTCTGTACCATCCAAATAAGCCAAACTTTTAGGGTCAATAAAGACCGTAATGCCATTGGACTCAAACACCGCATCTTCAGGGGCGGCTTCATCAACATACTCCAATTGATAAGCCAAGCCAGAGCAACCTGTAGTGCGAACGCCTAAACGTAAGCCACAGCCTTTGCCACGCTTGTCTAAGTTGCGTTGAACGTGTTGCGCTGCTTTATCGGTTAAGGTAATTGCCATGATGTATTTAGTTTTTTACTTAATTTACTGGGTGTTTTTCTTTGTAATCCGCTACTGCTGCCTTGATAGCATCTTCGGCCAAGATGGAGCAGTGAATCTTCACAGGTGGCAAAGCCAATTCTTCAGCAATCAAAGAGTTTTTAATTTCTAGCGCTTGATCCAAAGTCTTGCCCTTCACCCACTCGGTGACGAGTGATGAAGAAGCAATTGCAGAACCACAGCCGTAGGTCTTAAATTTTGCATCCTCAATCACACCTTGATCATTTACGCGGATCTGCAATTTCATGACGTCGCCGCATGCGGGCGCACCCACCATGCCAGTGCCTACGTTGTCATCGCCCTTAGCAAAGGAACCTACGTTGCGGGGATTTTCATAATGATCGATTACTTTGTCGCTATATGCCATGGTATTTTCTCTTTATCTTTTCAATATTCTTAGTGAGCAGCCCACTGAATCGTGCTCAGATCGATTCCATCTTTAAACATTTCCCACAATGGTGAGAGTTCACGCAACTTGGCAATCTTCTCTTTTACCAAATTGATCGTGAAATCCACTTCTTCTTCAGTTGTGAACCGTCCCAATGTAAAACGAATGGAGCTATGCGCCAATTCATCATTACGACCTAAGGCGCGCAATACATAAGAAGGCTCCAATGAAGCAGAAGTGCAAGCAGAACCGGATGAGATTGCTAAGTCTTTCAAGGCCATCAACATCGATTCACCTTCAACATAGTTAAAGCTGATATTGAGGTTATGTGGAACACGATGATCCATGTCGCCATTGACATAAACCTCTTCAATATCTTTCAAACCAGCTAATAATCGATCACGTAAGGCGCGGATACGTTTATTTTCTTCTGCCATTTCAATACGGGCAATGCGGAAAGCTTCACCCATACCAACAATTTGGTGAACAGCTAATGTGCCAGAACGCATACCGCGCTCATGCCCACCACCATGAATCTGTGCTTCAATCCGAATCCTTGGTTTACGACGCACGAATAAAGCGCCAGCCCCTTTTGGACCATAAGTCTTATGCGCAGAAAAACTCATCAAATCTACTTTGAGCTTTTCTAAATCAATTTCTACCTTGCCAGTAGCCTGTGCTGCATCCACATGAAAAATCACACCCCGTGAACGGCACAACTCACCAATACGCGGAATATCTTGTACAACACCAATTTCATTATTGACCATCATCACTGACAAAATGATGGTACCAGGCGTCATTACTTTTTCAAGTTGTTCAAAGTCGATCAAGCCATTAGGCAATACATCTAAATAAGTCACTTCATAGCCTTCGCGCTCTAGCTCACGACAGGTATCTAAAGTAGCTTTATGTTCGGTCTTGATAGTGATGATGTGCTTGCCCTTATCTTTATAGAAATGGGCGGCGCCTTTTAACGCTAAGTTAATACTTTCAGTAGCGCCACTTGTCCAGACGATCTCCCTTGGATCGGCATGTACCAATTGAGCTACTTCTGAACGCGCCCACTCGACAGCCTCTTCCGCAGCCCAGCCATAAGCATGACTACGGGATGCGGCATTACCAAATTGCTCGCGCAAATAAGGCAACATTTTGTCGACCACACGCGGATCAATCGGTGTGGTGGCTGAATAATCCATATATACCGGGAAGTGCTTGGGACTAAACATCGGAACCGGTTGCGCTGGAATGTCTTGTGGTGCGTTCATGATTAACTTATAAAAATTAGCTTGCTAGCGTTTAGCCTTGCTGAGCCAGATTAAAAACGGAGTTCACGAGAGGTCTCTTTGGAGTAATCTCTTTTTTTTCTACTACTGCTGGTGTTGGCTTCACTGACTTCGCACCTTCAATTTTGATTTTCTTGTGACGCAGATCATGCAGCACAATACCGCGCCCTTCTTGTTGCTGAACTAAATCACGTAAAGAAACTGAGCTGAGGTATTCAACCATTTTGGAATTCAGGTTTGTCCATAGATCATGCGTCATACAGCGACCATGATTTTCTTCATCACTATGACAATTTCCTTTGCCACCGCATTGGGTTGCATCCAAAGGCTCATCCACGGCAACAATGATGTCAGCCACGCTGATTTCATTCGCTTTACGGGCCAGGGTGTATCCACCTCCAGGACCACGAGTGCTCTCCACAATATTGAAACGGCGTAATTTGCCGAACAACTGCTCTAAGTAAGAGAGTGAAATTTTTTGTCTTTGGCTAATTCCAGCCAGCGTTACAGGACCATGCGTTTCACGCAGGGCTAAATCGATCATTGCAGTTACAGCAAAACGGCCTTTAGTTGTAAGTCTCATATGTCACCTTGGTAATGGATTGTTATGGACAGCTAACAGTCGAATCGGTAATACCCGACTATTCCAGTCAACTATACCATAT
>CAIMXN010000183.1 GCA_903845455.1 uncultured beta proteobacterium
GAAACCTCATCGGCACTTCCCTCGGCCAAAGATTCAAACATGAGTTCGATTCCAGGTGCAGTAATGCCTCGCAAGGTAAAAGGGTTGAATTTGTCAAAACTAGTTCTTTGCCCTGGATTGGGCAAAGTCAGGGTTCCGCCCCTAGGAGCATCAGGATTTACATAGTCAAAGTGGCTAAATCCATCGGCATATTTAGGCTTGCCATACTGCGAAATCCCCTGTCCAGCCTGTGCAGTATTGATTCCAACCCCTGCCAACAGGGCAAGTAGTAAAAAATAAGTAATTTGGCGGAGGGGGGTGTGGATGAACATATATGCAACAATTGTAGTTAGCAAATCTTATTTGAATCAAAGGACACTCCATGGGCTTTCTCTCCGGCAAAAAAATACTGATTACCGGCCTACTATCTAACCGCTCTATTGCATATGGCATCGCCAAAGCCTGCCACCGCGAAGGGGCTGAATTAGCCTTTACCTACGTGGGTGAGCGTTTTAAGGAGCGTACCGTTGAATTTGCCAAAGAATTCAATTCTGAGCTCATTTTTGACTGTGATGTTGGTAGCGATGAGCAAATTGAGGCTGTATTTACGGATTTGGCCAAAGTATGGCCCCAACTTGATGGCCTAGTCCATGCCATTGGTTTTGCCCCACGAGAAGCAATTGCCGGGGATTTCTTAGATGGCTTTAGTCGCGAAGCTTTTCGCATCGCCCATGATATTTCTGCATACAGCTTTCCAGCATTAGCAAAAGCAGCTTTGCCAATGTTAAAAGAAAATGCCTCCCTCTTAACTTTGACCTATCTTGGCGCAATGCGTACCGTTCCACACTACAACACGATGGGTCTTGCAAAAGCCTCATTAGAGGCTTCGGTTCGTTACCTTGCAACCTCATTAGGCCCTAAAGGTATTCGTGTCAATGGTATTTCCGCTGGCCCTATTAAAACCTTGGCTGCCTCTGGCATTAAAGATTTCAGTAAGCTCTTGAGCGGCTTTGAAAGTACAGCCCCTTTGCGTCGTAATGTCACGATTGAAGAGGTTGGTAATGCTGCTTCATTCCTGTTATCGGATTTAGCAAGCGCCATTACTGCTGAAATTATTTATGTTGATAATGGTTTTAGCCAAGTAGCGGTCGGTATGGGCGAGTAAGTTGAATCAAGGGCAAGTCAAACAAAATCCAATCCCCCTTACAGAAGCTTTAAAGTTCTGGGCAAAATTAGGATTCATTAGTTTTGGCGGTCCAGCAGGACAAATTTCGGTCCTACATCAAGAATTAGTTGAAAAGCGTCGCTGGATTTCTGAGCGGCGCTTTTTACATGCGCTCAATTACTGCATGCTGCTACCAGGACCTGAGGCGCAACAACTAGTCACTTATATTGGCTGGCTGATGCACCGCAGTTGGGGTGGGATCTTGGCGGGTACTTTATTCATCTTGCCATCACTTTTTATTTTGATTGTCTTGTCATGGGTATATCTGACTTTTGGGCAAGTGCCTTGGATCGCAGCCATCTTCTTTGGTATTAAACCTGCGGTTACTGCCATCGTAATACATGCAGCCGTACGTATTGGTAAGCGCACTATTCACAATCAAGCCTTACGTTGGATCGCGCTGGGATCTTTTCTGGCCATCTTTATTCTGAATGTAGCCTTCCCAATCATCGTTGCGATTGCTGCCTTCATTGGCATTTGGGGTGGTAAGAAATATCCACAATATTTTGAACAAAAGAGTAGCCATCACTCAAGTGAAATAGCCGAGCATGTTTCTGCCATCATCGATGACAACACGCCTACTCCTGAACATGCGCAATTTAGCGTTCAGAAGACCATCAAACATTCTGTCATTGCCATACTCTTCTGGGTGATTCCGATGGTGAGTCTTATTGCTCTGTTTGACTGGAAAACACTCTACCCACAAATAGCTTGGTTCTTTACTAAGGCTGCCTTTCTCACCTTTGGCGGTGCATACGCAGTATTGCCCTATGTCTATCAAGGCGCTGTTGATCAATTTCAATGGCTTAGTGCTGGGCAAATGATTGATGGTCTGGCACTCGGAGAAACCACTCCTGGCCCCCTCATCATGGTTGTCGCTTTTGTAGGTTATCTAGCTGGGCATATCCAACATTTAATTGGCAATAGCAATCCATTTTGGTTCGGCGCTCTTGGCGCATGCATTGCCACATGGTTCACTTTTCTACCTTCCTTCTTTTTTATCCTAGTAGGCGGCCCCCTGATTGAATCTACCCACGGCAAATTGAGTTTCACCGCACCCCTGACTGCGATTACCGCTGCAGTAGTTGGTGTCATCACCAATTTAGGTCTATTTTTTGCGTATCACGTCTTTCTACCGCATGGCTTAGGGGGTGGGATTTCTTGGATCTCGATGGTCATTTGTCTCTTGGCAGGTATAGCCCTATTTAAGTACCAAAAAGGGGTGATCACAGTAATAACGGGATCAGCTTTGGCTGGGCTCTTGACCTATCTCTGTTCCATATTGCTTGGAGCCTAAGTAGTTCAAGATTGGCATAATGGAAGTTATGCGAATCGAAGCTCACACTATCACCCATCTTCAGGAATGGCTTGGCAAAACGGAGTCACTCGAAGATACCGTTACAGCCGCTCCAGTTAAGGCACTCTCGGCCACCTTAGATCGTCCAGACCCTGCACCAAGCACAGGCAGCTTCTTACCCGAGCTCTGGCACTGGCTATACTTTTTACCCCATGCCCGCCAATCAGAAATTGGACCTGACGGCCATCCAAAACGTGGGGGCTTTATGCCACCAGTGCCACTACCACGCCGTATGTGGGCTGGTAGTCGCTTGCAATGGCTTACACCCCTCTCTGTGGGTGATGAGATCAAACGCGTTTCTAAGATTGAATCTGTCACTCACAAAGCAGGTCGCACTGGTGATCTGATTTTTGTTTTAGTAAAACATGAGATCTCCAACCAAAATGGGCTAGCCCTTGTTGAAGAACATGACATTGTCTATCGCGATGCACCAGGACCAGATGACAAACCGGTTGCCCCAACATCAGCACCAAGCAATGCGCAGTGGAGTAAGACCATCACACCAGATGATGTTTTATTATTCCGCTACTCAGCGCTTACTTTTAATGGTCATCGCATTCATTACGATCGCAAATATGTGACTGAAGTAGAGGGCTACCCTGGTTTAATTGTTCATGGTCCTTTAATCGCAACCTTATTGGTTGACCTAGTACGTCAAAGTATTCCTGGTTGCAAGCTCAAGAGTTTTGAATTCCGCGCAATCCGCCCAACTTTTGATATCAATGTCTTCAAGGTGAGCGCAAAACCTGATCTTGAAAAAGATCCTAGTGGCAAAACGATCTCTATTTGGGCTGAAGATCATGAGGGTTGGCTCACTATGCAAGCCACTGCAGTCTTGGCTTAATGAGAAAATCCATCAAAAACAAACCAGCATAGGCAAGAACAGGTCCCTTTTATGTCAATACCCCATTTATCCAAAGAGCTTGCAACGTTTGCTGCTAATCTAAAAATACAAGATATTCCAAGCGAAGTCATCAGTCGTGCTGAAGACTTGTTGGTGGATTGGTTTGGCTCAGCCATCGCAGGCAAGGGCTCACGCCCTGTTGAGACCATTACGCAATTTGCGCAAAACATGAGTGGCTTTGATGATTCACATATTGGTCCATCTGAAATATTGATTTCACGTGCAAGTTCTAGCCCCTTCTTGGCTGCTATGGCTAATGCAGCGGCATCCCATGTAGCCGAGCAAGATGATGTACACAATGGCTCAGTCTTTCATCCTGCTACGGTAGTGTTTCCGCCAGCTTTAGCTTGTGCGCAAGCCATTGGCGCCTCAGGAGAAGCAATGCTCACAGCTGTAGTAGCGGGCTATGAAGTGGGTATTCGGGTTGGCGAATTCTTAGGGCGCTCACATTACAAAGTCTTTCATACCACGGGCACGGCCGGCCCACTGGCAGCCGCTGCAACTGTGGGTCATCTACTCAAGCTCAATCCTGCACAAATGCTGCATGCCTTCGGTTCTGCAGGGACACAATCCGCTGGTCTTTGGGAGTTCTTGCGAGATGCCGCTGACTCAAAACAATTGCATACAGCACATGCTGCTGCCACAGGCTTAATGTCGGCTTATATTGCTCAAGCCGGATTTACTGGCGCCCAGCACATTATGGAAGGCAAGCAAGGTATGGCCGCCGGAATGTCGAGTGACTCAGACCCAAGTAAGTTAGTAGATCGCCTAGGCACGCGCTGGACGCTTGCTGAAACCAGTTTTAAATATCATGCTTCTTGTCGCCATACCCATCCTGCAGCAGATGCTTTGCTGCAAGTCATGCTCACACACAAACTAAAGCCCAGCGACATTGCTAAAGTAGAAACCTTAGTTCACCAAGGTGCAATTGATGTCTTAGGACCGGTGACCGATCCAGCCACTGTTCACCAATCCAAGTTCTCCATGGGAACAGTATTGGCTTTGATTGCTCATTATCAGTTTGCTGGCTTACAAGAATTTGATCAGCATTTTCATGATGATGCGATTTGCTTGTTCCGCGATCGCGTGACCATGACTTTAGACCCTGAGGTTGATGGCGCCTATCCACAGCGCTGGATTGGTAAAGTTAAAGTGCATCTGCATAATGGTCAAATCCTAGATGGTCGAGTAGATGAACCCAAAGGCGATCCAGGTAACACTCTTAGCCGCACTGAGATCACTGATAAAGCGCTGCGGCTTGCTGCATTTAGTAGCGGCGCCACTCCAGCTGAAATGCATCAAGCTATTGAGCTCTTGTGGAATGTTCGTAAACAGTCCAAGATGGGCTTCTTACTGCCACGAATTTAATTCACGCATCTAATTTCACCACCCCATGAATCCAATTGATACGCCCTTAGGCTTTAGTAGTAACTTTTTATTTGTTCCTGGAACTCGCCCAGAGCGTTTTGCTAAAGCCTTAGACAGCGGAGCTGATGGCGTCATTCTGGATTTGGAAGATGCTGTTCCAGAAGATGAAAAAGAAAA
Source organism: uncultured beta proteobacterium (assembly GCA_903845455.1). Classification (GTDB taxonomy): domain Bacteria; phylum Pseudomonadota; class Gammaproteobacteria; order Burkholderiales; family Burkholderiaceae; genus Polynucleobacter. The sequence goes on from CAIMXN010000183.1 coordinate 5,011, forward strand.
TGCTCGTCATGCCATTCGTGCTGCCTGGCCTCAATTTACAGCCGAACAAAAAAAACGTTTAGTCCTGAGGTCAAACTCACCAGGTACAAAATTTTATGCTGCTGATCTGATATTGGCGCAAGACTTAGATATTGCTTGCTTATTAATACCAAAGAGTGAATCTTTGGATCAAATTAACGGCGCTGCACAAATTCTTCCAAACACAGCCATCGTACCCATGATTGAAACTGCGATTGGTTTGGATAAACTCAAAGAGCTAGCAAATGCAAACCAGGTACTGCGACTCGCTTTGGGCAATATTGATTTGCAAGCTGACCTTGGAATGGTTTGCGACCAGCAAGAGACCGAACTACAAATTGCACGCTATCAGATTGTGTTGGCCTCACGCTTAGCGCAAATTGCCCCACCGATTGATGGCGTAACCCCGTCAACTGATGATATTGACCGCATTCATGCTGATGCTCAGCGGGCTAGGCGCTTAGGTTTTGGCGCCAAACTCTGCATCCACCCAAAACAAGTTGCTCCAGTAAAGGCTGCCTTTATGCCAACAGCAGCAGAAGTGACCTGGGCACAGCGGGTAATAGAGGCTGACAAAAACTCTAAAGGTGGTGCCATCAAGCTTGATGGCCGCATGATTGATCGTCCAGTAGTGCTTTTAGCCCAAAGAACTCTTGCGATTGCTGGTAAACACTAGTCTTTTATATTGATAAAGATGGCAAAATTGATCTATAGAATTAACGGAGAGAAACCATGAAACTACGAACATTGAAGTTGGCTGGATTAGGTGCCTTACTAGCCTCTTCCATTATTGGAACTGCGCTTGCAGCAGATCCCTACCCAAATAAACCTGTGACGCTGGTGGTACCGTTTGCTGCTGGTGGACCCACCGATGCTGTCGCTCGACTCATCGCCATTCCAATGGGCAAATCCTTAGGGCAAACAGTCATTGTTGAAAATACGGTTGGCGCTGGTGGCACGATTGCGGCAACCCGTGTTGCACGCTCTGCCCCAGATGGCTACACTGTTTTTATTCACCACATGGGCATGGCTACAGCACCAGCCTTGTATAAGAAACTTCAATTCGATCCCATGACGGATTTTGAGTACATCGGTCAAGTAGTGGATGTTCCAATGGTGCTCTTGGGTCGCAAAAATTTCCCACCCAATAACTTTAAGGAACTTGAGGTCTATATCAAGGCCAATAAAGATAAGGTGACTTTAGCAAACGCAGGGCCTGGTGCTGTTTCACAACTTTGCGGTTTGTTATTTATGTCCCGTGAAGGTGTGGAATTAACTACCGTTCCATACAAGGGCACAGGCCCAGCTTTAACGGATCTGCTAGGTGGTCAAGTTGACCTTCTGTGTGATCAAACCACGCAAACTGTTCCTTACATTAGAGATGGCTTAGTTAAGACCTATGGCGTAACAACACCGAAACGCTTATCTGCCCTACCTAATATTCCTACATTAGATGAGCAAGGCCTCAAAGGATTTGATGTCAAAGTCTGGCACGGTATGTATGTGTCTAAAGGCACTCCACCAAACGTCCTGGCCAAAATCAATAAAGCGCTGAATGTTGCTTTGAATGATCCAGAAATAAAAACACGCTTGGCAGAATCGAATATTGAAATTGTTCCTCCAAGCAAAGCAACCCCAGCTGGACTCAAGAACCATCTTGAAGCTGAAATCAATAAATGGGGTCCAGTGATTCGTAAAGCTGGTGCATATGCTGATTAAGCACCCTCTCTAGCACCAATAAAAAGGCCAGCTTACACATGCTGGCTTTTTTATTTCCACTGACCCATCCTAAAATAGGTTGACACTTTTTAATACATAAAAAGGAGTGTCATATGGGTATTGGAGTTAAGCGTAGTCAGTCCGACTACACCATGGCCTTTAAATTGTCCGTGGTTGA
>CAIMXN010000184.1 GCA_903845455.1 uncultured beta proteobacterium
CATAAGCAATAGGGACATCAAAGAAACGCATCACACCATTGGTGCCGACCATTTCTTTTTGTTCATTATCAATCTCAATTTTGCTGGCTGTGAAATACCAATCTAAATTTTGTGGGGTACAAGTGGTGTAAGTTGCTTGATCAAAAACAAAAATGTCTGAAGTTTCAATCGTCAATTTTTTGGCGATGCCATTTGCACGGTTATCACGGAGTTCATAAGTAGGAGACTCCATATCGCCTTCGCGGGCATCTACTTTAAAACGAGCCTTAGGGCCTCTAAAAGAAGTGTTGCCTTTGATTAACTCTGCGTTACCAATCAAATTAGCTACATCTGTATCGGGATCATATTGAATCTCATCGGCTTTAATCACTGCGCCATTACGACGCATTTGTGCGCGACCTTTTAAATGCATGTCACGCTCAACGACACCATCAATCTCATCACTCGAGGTAAAGGTAAGCGCCTTACCATCAGCAATAGGTTGGCCAACCCGTAATTGATCATCTAATTTGAGAACCGTGACCGCACCCCGATCTGGTATCAAAATAGCGTTTGCAGTATTGCTTAATGACTGTGAAGTAGGAGGTAAAGGCGCAGGTGCTTGGGCAGCTCCTGGAAGTGCAAATTGCAGCAATACAACCCCCATCAAAATGCGCAGGGTTGTAGCTAAAAAAAGAGGGGCGCAAAGGCCGGCACGACGGCGATAATGACTCATAGATCCAGACCCGCACTATTATACGAATCGACCATGACTGACGCTCGCTTAAACACCCTCTGCAACTGGCTAAAAGGCCTTAAACCTAGATGGCAACTAGATCTTGACACTTTAGCTCCTGCTTCGGCTGATGCCAGCTTTCGCCGTTATTTTAGGATTGCGTCCAAAAACTCTGTTTTTGGGACTTTGATTGTGATGGATGCCCCTCCTCAACACGAACCTTTAGACGCCTTTATTAAGGTCGATGCAATACTCTCAGAAGCCGGTTTAAACGTACCTCAAATTCTTGAAAAAAATGTGGCGGAGGGCTTCCTATTACTCAATGATTTGGGTGATAAAACCTACCTCTCTGCGCTGCATGGAAACACTGCAGATTCTCTTTATCAAGATGCAACTCAGGCATTGATCAAAATGCAACTGGCCAGCAAGCCAGATGCTCTTCCAAATTATGATGCCGCACTCTTGCAACGTGAACTCGATTTATTTCCAGAATGGTACTTAAAAAAACATCTCCAAATGAAGTTAAGCCAGACGCAAGACGCGCAAGTCAAACAAGCCTTTGAACTCATCATTCAAAACAATCTAGCGCAAGCAAAAGTCTATGTGCACCGCGATTACCATTCACGTAATTTAATGGTTACCGAAAAAGACAATCCAGGTGTTTTGGATTTCCAAGACGCGGTCTATGGGCCCATTACTTATGATGCTTCTTCCTTATGGCGCGATGCCTACCTTGCGTGGCCAGAAGAAAAGGTGATCGACTGGGTTATCAAGTTTTGGGAGGAAGGTCGTAAAGTTGGCTTACCAATGCCAAGCGATTTTGGTCAGTTCTATCGCGATTTTGAGTGGATGGGTCTACAGCGTCACCTCAAAGTACTTGGCATCTTTGCAAGACTTTTTCACCGCGATGGAAAAGAAGGTTATCTCAAGGATATTCCGCTAGTTCTGCAATATGCTATTGCTACCGCCAATCGTTATATTGAATTAAAGCCTTTAGCCCGCATTCTAGAATCTACTCGCATAAATCAACATGGCTAATCCAAACAAATTTCCATGCCTACTTCTTGCTGCTGGTAGGGGTGAACGAATGCGGCCACTAACAGATGACTTACCTAAACCTCTACTCAAAATCAAGGACAAGTCTTTATTGCAATGGCATCTAGAAGCGTTAGCAAGCGCTGGTATTGAACACATCATCATCAACCACGCTTGGTTAGGTCAAAAGATTGAAGATACCTTGGCTGATGGGTCGCAATTTGGAGTACAGATTAAATACTCCCCAGAGCAGACAGCGCTAGAAACAGCTGGCGGCATCCGTAAGGCGCTACCCATACTCAATCCTGACGATTACTTTCTAGTGATCAATGGTGATGTTTTTTGCCCAGGGTTTCCTATTGGACAACTGATAGAACTACTAAACACCTTACAAAACCTCCAAAATCCGCCTCTAGCCCACTTAGTGATGGTTCCCAACCCAGCCCAACACCCCAATGGAGACTTCTATTTAAACCATTCCAAGATCAGCGAAATGGAATCACCTGGGGCTGAAAAGCTCACTTTTTCTGGCATTGGTGTTTATCACCGGGACTTATTTCATGCTCTAGAGCTTGGAGTGTCAGCTAAGCTAGCCCCCCTGCTTCGCACGGCAATGAAGGACAATAAAGTGTCTGGTGAAAAATATCTCGGGCCATGGCACGATGTAGGAACACCCCAACGTTTACAAGAGCTCAATGTGGCTTATGAATAAAACTGATATTTACCAAAAACGCAGAGCTACATTGGCTAAACATATCCAGGCCAATACTGGTGGTGGTATTGCCATGATTGCTACCGCTCCTGAGTTATCCCGCAATCGCGATAGCGAGTTCCCCTATCGTCACGATAGTGATTTTTTCTATCTCACGGGATTTGAAGAACCGGGTGCAACACTAGTCCTTAAGGTAGATAAAACCAGTCATGAGGCACATCTTTTTTGCAGACCAAAAGATCCAGAACGTGAGATCTGGGACGGAATTCGCCTAGGACCAGAAGCCGCTCCAAAAACTTTAGGGGTCGATTTTGCTCACAGCAATATTGAGCTTGATAACAAACTCAGCGAATTATTGGCTGACCAAGATGCCATCTATATCCGACTAGCAGAAAGTGCAGAATCAGATCGTCGCTTGCGCCACTGGATGAAACAAGTGCGCCAACAAGTACGTGCTGGAATCAATCCCCCTTCAGAATTTCATGATGTTGAAACATGGATTCATGAAATGCGCTTGTTTAAAGATCTTCATGAGATTGACATCATGCGTCGTGCTGCTGCCATCTCTGCTCGTGCCCATGTTCGCGCGATGCAACTCTGCAAACCCGGCGTGCGCGAATACCAATTGGAAGCCGAGCTACTGCACGAATTCCGCAATAGTGGCTCACAAAGCGTTGCCTACAACAGCATTGTTGCTGGTGGTGCCAACTCTTGCATCTTGCACTATCGTGCTGGATCGACTGAGTTGCGTAGTGGCGATTTGTGCCTAATCGATGCTGGGTGCGAACTAGATGGCTATGCATCTGATATCACTCGCACCTTTCCAGTCAATGGCAAATTCAGTGGACCACAACGTACCCTCTATGACATTACCTTAGCAGCTCAAGAAGCTGCCATTGCGATGACTAAGCCGGGCAATACTTTTATGCAACCGCACGAAGCAGCACTCAAGGTCCTGACACAAGGTCTGCTTGATGAAAAAATACTCAAGCTTTCAGAATTGGGTTCTCTAGACAATGCTATTGAGACTGCTGCCTATCGCCGTTTTTATATGCATCGGACTTCCCACTGGCTTGGTATGGATGTTCATGATGTTGGCTCATGCCGAGAGCAATCAAAAAATAATGCGTCATCTGAAAAACCCTGGCGCGCTCTAAAGTCTGGGATGGTGATTACTGTTGAGCCTGGCCTATACGTTCGCCCAGCAGAAGATATTGATGAGCAGTTTTGGAATATCGGCATTCGGATTGAAGATGATGCGGTTATCAATGACTCTGGCTGTGAGTTGATTTCTCGCGGTGTACCGGTGAAAGCTGATGAAATTGAAGCTTTGATGCAGCATCAATAACGTATCCACAATGAGCATAAGTAATTGCGACATATTGATTCAAGGTGGCGGTCCTGTTGGACTAGCCTGCGCTACATGGTGTCTACAAAAGTATCCTGAAGCGAAACTCGTATTAGTGGATCGTAACCCTATCGATGATGCTGATCTAGCTTTGGCTGACAGTAGAGGTATTGCACTCTCACACGGTAGCAAACTACTACTTGACACCATTAATGCTTGGCCCAAAGAGTGCGCTGATATACATCGCGTACATGTATCTCAAGCAGGTCGATTTGGGCGAGCTTTAATGAATCGAGAAGAATTGGGTCAAGACGCCCTAGGCCACATTATTCGCTATCGTGATATTCATCTAGCATTACGCCAAGCTTTACGAGCGATCCAGAGTGAAATCAAGCCAACTGCATCCCATTTTGCATGGCTACATATTAATAAGGATACTGAGCACTTAAACATCCAAGCAAAATGCGTTGTTCACGCAGAAGGCGGCTTATTCCAAAAGCAAGACTGGGTTGAGTCTGGTCGCGATTATGATCAATCAGCCTTAGTTGGACTGGTAGAAGTAGAAAACGCAGCAGCCCATCAAGCATGGGAACGTTTTACCTCTGAAGGTCCGCTTGCTATTCTGCCAAGTCACTATGGCAACAATATCTTGAACTTAGTTTGGTGCGGCTCCCCTGAGTCTTCGCAAGAGCGCCTAAACTTCAGTGATGCTGATTTCTTAGTTGCGCTACAAAATGCGTTTGGATCTCGTGTTGGTCGATTCTTAAAAATTCAGGATCGTCGTCTTTATGCGCTCGGACTTAATTACCGCAAAGAAATCACCAGAGGAAATGAAGTGTGGATAGGTAATGCTGCCCAAACACTGCACCCCGTTGCTGGCCAAGGACTCAATCTTGGTTTGAGGGATGCCTTTCTTTTGGCGGAAACACTGGTGGAGATCTTCTCAAACCTCGAAGAAGAGCAAACACCCCCTCACATTGAGAATGCCCTAGCAAAATACGCCAAAAGCCGTAAAGCTGATCGAGCGACTACCATTGGCTTAACCGACTTTATGGCCAGAGTGTTTACTTCAAATCTGCTTCCCATCGTCATCGGTCGAGGATTAGCTCTATCGGCTCTTCAATGGCTTCCTCCAGTCAAAACAGCCTTAGCTCGCCAAATGATGTTTGGGCGCCGCTAAGGCTCTTAAATCAAAGCGCTTAGGTTCTCATTTAAAACGATTAATCTGCCTATTTTTTAGGCAGATTTACCTTGATTTGTGCTAAAGTATCATGCTTTCCACCCCATCCAGAGATTCTCTCGAACCCAGCCCTGTTGCAGATGAAGATTGGTCCTCACCTCCTCGCAAATCGTCTTTTTGTCGCCCCTATGGCTGGGGTAACAGACCGTCCATTTCGGCAGCTCTGCAAACGATTGGGTGCTGGATATGCAGTATCAGAAATGATTGCTTCCAACGCCCTACTTTGGAAAAGTGAAAAAACTCAACGCCGTGCCAATCATCAAGGTGAGTTCAAGCCAATCGCAGTACAAATTGCTGGAGCAGATCCCGCCATGATGGCAGCAGCAGCAAAACTTAACGTGGATCACGGCGCACAAATTATTGATATCAACATGGGCTGCCCAGCCAAGAAAGTCTGCAATGTGGCAGCGGGCTCAGCACTGATGCGTGACGAACCTTTGGTAAAACAAATATTAGAAGCAGTAGTTCAGGCTGTTGGAGTTGGTCCTGATGCAGTACCGGTCACCTTAAAAATTCGGACAGGTTGGGATCGTACCAATAAAAATGCTATTACTATTGCCAGGCTTGCTGAACAATCAGGGATCTCGATGTTGACGGTTCATGGTCGCACGAAAGCAGATCTGTATCACGGCGAAGCTGAATACGAAACTATTACTACTGTCAAAAATTGTGTGGGTATTCCGGTGGTTGCTAATGGCGACATCACCACACCAGAAAAGGCGGAGTTTGTCTTACAAACTACTGGCGCTGATGCCATCATGATTGGCCGTGCCGCTCAAGGTCGCCCCTGGATTTTTCGGGAGATCAATCACTTTCTTGAGACTGGAGAAAAACTGCCTACGCCAGAGATTCAAGAAATTCAAAGCATCATGAATGAGCACTTGCTTGATCACTACGTTTTCTATGGCGAATATGTTGGTCTACGCACTGCGCGTAAGCATATTGGTTGGTATTGCAAGGGCTTACGTGACTCACATGCCTTTCGCCAACGAATGAATACCGCAGATGACTGCAAAACTCAATTACAAATGGTCAATGATTTTTTTGATGAGATGAAATCGCATTCTGATCGTTTATTATTTTTAGAAGCAGCTTAAATTTTAGTACTAGACATATGCCCATGAGTAATAAACACCCCATCACTGAATGCATTGAAACGCAGCTACAGGGTTACCTTGATGACCTCAAAGGAACGCCCCCATCAGATATCTATCAAATGGTATTAGGGGTTGTCGAAAAACCGATGTTGGAATTAGTCATGCAACATGCTAAGCAGAACCAATCTTTAGCTGCGCAATACCTCGGCATTAATCGCAACACTTTGCATAAAAAACTCGTTGAGCATCAGCTCATCAAGTCAAGCTAAACATTCACCATATTCCTTCATCTATCTATCTCATATGATCCGTACAGCCCTACTTTCTGTTTCTGATAAAAATGGCATTGTGCCTTTTGCACAAGCCCTCCATGAACAGGGCATCAAACTCATTTCTACTGGCGGTACTGCAAAACTCTTAGCTGAAAATAATGTGCCTGTTGTTGAAGTCTCTTCTTTGACAAAGTTTCCGGAGATGTTGGATGGTCGTGTAAAAACATTGCACCCAATGGTGCATGGTGGCTTATTGGCCCGTAGAGATTTTCCTGAACACATGGCTGCCCTGAAAGAGCATGGCATTGACACTATTGATATGTTGGTGATCAATCTCTACCCATTCAACGAGACTGTTGCAAAAGAAAAATGCTCATTTGAAGATGCGGTAGAAAATATTGATATTGGTGGACCAGCAATGCTGCGCGCTGCTGCTAAGAACCATCAAGATGTTACCGTATTAATCTCTCCTGAAGACTATGCACCAGTCTTGGCTGAGATGAAAGCTAATAAGAATGCCGTTTCCTATAAAACCAACCTTGGTCTGGCCAAGAAAGTCTTTGCCCACACAGCTCAGTACGATGGCGCCATTGCTAATTACCTCTCATCTCTAGGTGAAGAGCTCGACCACAAAGCGCGCTCTGCCTATCCAGAAACATTGCACCTAGCTTTTGAGAAGGTGCAAGAGATGCGTTATGGTGAGAACCCTCATCAATCTGCTGCTTTCTATAAAGATATTCAGCCAATTGCTGGTGTGCTCGCTAACTATAAACAATTGCAAGGCAAAGAGCTTTCGTATAACAATATTGCGGATGCAGACTCTGCCTGGGAATGCGTTAAAAGCTTTTCTGATAATGCCGGTGGTGCTGCAGCTTGCGTCATCATCAAACATGCGAATCCTTGTGGCGTAGCAGTTGGTGTTAATGCACTCGAGGCTTATCAAAAAGCATTTAAGACTGATCCAAGCTCGGCCTTTGGTGGCATCATTGCCTTCAATATCCTTTGTGATGGCGCGGTGGCTGAAGCTGTCTCCAAGCAATTTGTAGAGGTACTCATTGCCCCAAGCTTTAGTAATGAGGCTAAAGCAATCTTTGCTGCCAAACAAAATGTTCGCTTGCTAGAAATTCCACTGGGTAATGGTTTTAATACGTTTGATTTCAAACGCGTTGGTGGTGGCCTACTTGTGCAATCACCCGATGCTAAGAATGTGCTCCAAAGCGAAATGCGTGTTGTTAGCCAGAGATTACCAACTCCAAGCGAAATGAATGACATGATGTTTGCTTGGCGTGTTGCTAAGTTTGTCAAATCTAATGCCATTGTGTATTGCGCGAATGGCATGACTCTGGGAATCGGGGCAGGCCAAATGAGCCGAGTAGATTCAGCACGCATGGCTAGCATCAAAGCAGAAAATGCTGGCTTAAGCCTAAAAGGTTCAGCCGTCGCCAGTGACGCCTTCTTCCCTTTCCGTGATGGCTTGGATGTTGTGGTGAAGGGCGGCGCCAGTTGTGCCATCCAACCAGGTGGCAGCATGCGCGATGATGAAATCATTGCCGCAGCCAATGAGCATGGCATTGCGATGATCTTTACTGGCACACGTCACTTCCGTCATTAAAAAATATAAAAGTAGAACTGGGAACTTACATTACACATGCGCTGGATAGGAATTGACCCAGGTCTACGCACAACAGGGTTTGGCGTCATTGATGTTGATGGTCAGAAATTGACTTACGTAGCCTCTGGAACGATTGAAAGTGGTGATCCAGCTAAGGGTCTACCTGAACGGCTAGGTGCGCTCTATGCTGGCGTGAAAGAGGTACTCGAAACCTATCATCCAGAAGCGGCTGCCATCGAAGAGGTCTTCCTCAACGTTAATCCCCGCTCCACCTTAATGCTGGGTCAGGCGAGAGGTGCAGTGATTGCTGCCTTAGTTTCCGACAAACTCTCTGTTGCTGAATACAGTGCATTGCGTGTGAAGCAATCCATCGTAGGTACGGGTCGCGCAGCCAAGCCTCAGGTTCAGGAAATGGTCAAACGTTTACTAAGATTAAATCGTGCGCCTGGAACAGACGCCTCTGATGCCTTGGGGGTTGCGATCTGCGCGGCGCATCATGCGCAAATGCCACAAGCGATTATGAATGCACTGGCACCCAAGAAACGTAGTAAATAAATATATCTAAACAGGTTAAGATCTTCATATGATTGGTCGCATTCAAGGCACTCTCGTTTCGGTTCACCCTCCACGCCTCTTGGTTGATTGCCAAGGAGTCGGCTATGAAATCGATGTGCCCATGAGCACTTTGTATCAACTTCCTGAAGTTAACCAAAAAATTACCTTGCTCACGCATTTCCAGGTACGCGAGGATGCACAACAACTCTTTGGCTTTGCTACTGAGACTGAGCGCGAAGCCTTCAGACAACTGATTAAGATCAGTGGAGTTGGCTCACGCACTGCATTAGCAGTTCTGTCAGGTATGAGCGTCAACGAACTAGTGCAAGCCATTGCCCTTCAGGAAGCAGGACGTTTGACTCAGGTGCCTGGCATCGGCAAGAAAACCGCTGAACGCCTTTGTCTAGAGCTCAAAGGTAAACTCGCCCCAGACTTAGGAATTACTGGCAAGCTCCAAGTCATTGAAGCCAGCAGCGAAATTTTGCAAGCACTCTTGGCTCTGGGCTATTCGGAAAAAGAAGCTTTGTTAGCCCTCAAACAAATACCTCCTGATTGCAATGTATCTGATGGTATTCGGATGGGATTGAAGTATCTATCTAAGTCTTAATTAGACGTACCCCACTAAACCAAACACCACTACACTTGCAGCATGGCAATACATACAGAAGACCTCAGCTCCATTCCCGAAGATTTACCGGAGGGTAATGACCGTATTGTGAGTGGCGCAGCAGGCAATGCAGAAGCTATCTTTGAAAGGGCCTTGCGCCCTAAACAGCTTGATGAGTATGTTGGTCAAACCAAAGCTCGCGCCCAATTAGAAATTTTTATCAGCGCTACCAGAGCGCGTCAAGAAGCACTAGATCACGTCTTACTATTTGGCCCCCCAGGGCTTGGCAAAACAACCTTGGCTCATATCATCGCTCGTGAACTAGGCGTTAATCTACGCCAAACCAGTGGTCCCGTATTAGACAGACCTGGCGACCTTGCTGCTCTGCTGACTAATCTTGAGACCAACGATGTCTTGTTCATTGATGAGATTCATCGCCTGTCTCCTGTGGTTGAAGAAATTCTCTATCCAGCGCTTGAGGACTACAGCCTAGATATCATGATTGGTGAAGGCCCTGCTGCGCGGAGCGTCAAGATTGATCTCAAGCCATTTACTTTGATCGGTGCCACCACTCGTGCTGGCATGCTCACCAATCCATTGCGGGATCGCTTTGGCATTGTGGCAAGGCTAGAGTTCTATACAACCGAAGAACTCACCAAGATTATTAATCGCTCTGCCAATCTTCTTAAAGCAATCATTGATCCCGAGGGCTCCATCGAAATAGCCAAACGCGCACGGGGCACCCCACGTATTGCTAATCGCTTATTGCGTCGCGTACGTGACTACGCAGAAGTCAAGGGCAATGGCACGATTACCAAGGCCATGGCAGATGCTGCATTAAAGATGCTTGATGTTGATCCTAGTGGATTCGATGTGATGGATCGCAAACTACTCGAAGCAATCTTGCACAAGTTTGATGGTGGCCCAGTAGGCATTGATAACTTAGCGGCAGCTATTGGTGAAGAGCGCGATACCATTGAAGATGTCTTAGAGCCTTATCTCATTCAGCAAGGCTACCTGCAACGTACGTCGCGCGGGCGAGTAGCTACACGACAGGCCTATGAGCACTTTGGCTTAACGCCACCCACCAGATCCAACAACCCAGACCTATTGAGTTAATTCATTTAGGTAATCAGTGCCTCTGGCAAGGCGAGCTTGTGATCGACGCTGTACTGATAATCCTTAAAGATATGTTCCGCGCTTAAGATTTGATAACTATCATCATCTAATCGATGGCTTGTATCCTTAAGTCGGTAGGTATAGTGACCGCAAGTCCAACAATTGAAATTACTCATGTGGGTACATAAGCAAGTTTTGTCCTTAACAGAAATATTTTTACCATCTGGATGAATCGCAAGCTCTCGATTGAAAGCAGTAATGTACGCACAGTTACCGGCTCCGTCCAGCAGATATCCATATGATTCACAGCCTGGTCGTATGCCTGAACCAATTGCTGGTGAACTTTTTAGCATACGCATTGGGTAGCCAGTTGGCGAGATGTTATTGACTTCAATATCCTGCTCGCTTGCTTTGAAGTATTCCTGCTTCACTTTGTAGGGCAAGCCACATTCTTCAGATACTGTGAAACGTGTGGCAACTTGCACTGCTGCTGAACCATTTTCCAAAAAAGACACTGCATCACTTCCAGTAAAAATGCCGCCAGCAGCAATGATAGGAATATCTAATTTCTCAGCCTTGAGGTATGCAACCACTTCAGCAACAATCGTTGCTAAATCGTATTGAGCCCAATCATCTCCAAAGCCGAGGTGGCCTCCAGCTAAGGGGCCTTCAATGATGATGTAATCAGGGAAACGATTAAGTCTGGCATTTTTACGTAAGAAAATTTGTAGGGCGCGAACAGATGACACGATGATGCCTAACTTAGCATCCCGAAATCTAGGGTGATCTTCAATTAAAGCAAATGAACCTAAATGTAAACCTGCACTCAAGGTAATACCATCGATACCAGCATCCAGCGCTGATGTCATGCGCACACGCAAAGTTTCACGTGGTCCATTCATCGTCAGCTTTTCCATGCAGTTAACAAAGATCAGTCCATCACCACGCTTTGCCTCCATGGTTGCACCAACGTGATTTTTCGTTGCTTCTGCTAACAATCCAAGATCAAACTGAACGACAGATTTATCAGAATTTAAAATATTGTATTTATAAAACTTGGTTTTATCTTTAACAAATGTGGTGTCAAAGCGCTTATCGGATACATCAGGAACCATGGCATCGGAAATATGTCCTACGCCCCCCAATCTTGCCGCCTCTAAAGCTAACTCAGCAGTAGATATATCAACACCCATGCCACCTACCATGATAGGCACCAGTTCTTTTTTGCCGAATTTCAAACGAAAATCATCAACGCGTTTCATTAATACCTTTTGCTATTTAGCCCAATAACAATGACTGTACTCCTAGTAGCCCAGGGAAAGCCTTAGCTGTCTACTACCTGACGTTTAATGAACTGAATAATCATATTGGGCTTAATAATGATGTCTTCTAAAGTATGTTTATCTAAAACACTAAACATGCCCGCTAAGGCAGAGCTCAGAACAGTCTGTAGGGCACAGTCAGACTGAATTCGACAGGCTGAGTGTTCGTTAAAACATTCCGCTATAGCAAAGTCTTTTTCTGTATCTCGTATAACCTTGCCCAAAATGATTGTTTTAGGGTCGCGAGCCAAGCGCATGCCACCCCCCTTACCTCTAATTGTCTGAATATAGCCAAGTGTTCCAAGCTGATTCACCACTTTCATGAGGTGATTTTCTGAAATTCCATAAAACTGGGCAATTTCCGCAATAGTTGCCAGACGCTCCTGTTTGCTACCTAGGTACATCAATACGCGTAGGCTGTAATCTGAAAAAATACTGAATCTCATGCTTTTAAAGCCCATTTTAGGTAAATACTGACTAAATAATAGAATCTGCCCTCTCGAGCTGATTTCCCCAAGAACCTAAGAATATTGCCAGAAGCTCTATAAAACCATGAATTTAGTAATACCCCTACCTTAAAG
>CAIMXN010000185.1 GCA_903845455.1 uncultured beta proteobacterium
CAGGATTGAAGTTTGCCAACGCTATCAGTTGCCAACCGTTCGGTATTTTCTCCCAAACGCTTAAACGGGGAGACGATTTAGTAGAAAGGCGCTCGCCATTAATAGTCTCTTCAATCGAAATCCAACTAGTAACGATGAGGTGGTGATCTGCTTTGGTGACTTTAAAATCATGCAAAGTGTATGTGCCAAGGTTAACACCTTTGATAAGGGCTAATTCAGCAACCTGATCTCTTGCTCCATCAGAGTGAACTGATTGAAAGCTAGGGGAAATCATGGCTTGAACTGCTGACCAATTTTGGCCAACAATTTCAGCAATAAACTGGCGATAAAGAGTTTCACCTTCTAAATTCAGATCTATTTCAGACATGGCATTCCTTTATATAAAAAACCTAAGGTGGTAGTCTTAACAAATGGTCAAGACAGCTCAAAGTTCAATTGACCCTACTGTGCCTCAGTTTCCCATATCCTAATATATAGGTTTAGCTAAATTTACAAATGAGCCAGGTGAGTAGTGTTAAAAACATTACTATGGACTAATATGCAGCAATCAGGTCCAGCTTCACTTTTTCAAGCACACTGGTCCAGTCACCAATAGAAGGTTGTCGATATAGCTTTATTGAAGGATACCAAGGGCTATCATCTCTCTCTAATTGCCAGCGCCAATCAGGAGTATAGGGCAATAACACCCAAGTTTTCTTACCTAATGCCGCGCTCAAATGCGCCACACTCGTATCAACTGTTATAACGAGGTCCAGGCACTCTATTAATGCAGCAGTATCACTAAAATCTTGTAAGTCATCAGCAAAATCAAGGATCAGGGAATTATTGTGAAGTGTTGATTTATCAACCTCACTTAATTCATTTTTCAGACTTATCCATGAAACAGATGGAGATAAATAGGGAATGAATGCATTTAACTGCATGCTACGGCTAGCATCAGGCGTATTTATCTCACTACCACTCCATACCAATCCGACTCGCGGCTTTAACTTTTCGCCTAACTTTTCCTGCCATTGAGCAACTTTAATAGGATCTGCATGGATACACTTAGTAAAACTCGGAATAGAGTTTTTATTAGTGTGAAAAGCCAAAGGAAGGCTTAGTAGTGGGGTGTGATAATCAAACTTAGGTAATATTTCTCCCTTAGTCGCTATCTGAGAAATCCCTTCTAAATTTCTCAACAAACTGACTAATTGGGGCTGTACCTCTAAGATGACTTTTGCCCCTAAATCCGATACCAACTTGGCATATCGACTAAACATGATGGTATCGCCAAAACCCTGCTCCGCATAGAGCAAAATTGTTTTACCCGCTAGAGATTCATTTCCAAGCCATAGTGGTTCATTAAAAAATCTTCTTTCTTTGAAAGTTGACACAGGCATGTGCTCCCAACGCCACTTTATTCTTGTCCAGCCCTTATCAAAATCACCGATCAATAAATAAGCAAGGGCAGAGTCACAGATTGCCTCCACATAATTTGGATTAGTGCTAATGGCTTGCTCATAGCTTTCTATAGCGGCATCAATTTTTCTTAAATGATGTAAGGCCACACCACGCCAGTAATACACTGGAGCAAAACTTGGATCACTCTTTGCTGAATTACCCAAGCTAGTAATAGCTTTTTCATAACTATCAATTGCAGCTTCAAATTTTCTTTGCCCCTGAAATGCATTGCCACGGTTATAGTAAGCGATTGAATAATTAGGTACTAAACGAATTGCATGGTTATAACTGTCTATGGCGGCATCATATTGCATCTGTTCTCTCAATACATTGCCACGATTAAAATAAGCTTCAGCATATTCGGGTAATAAATTAATGGCTTGGTTAAAACGGTCTATGGCGGCATCAAAGTTTTTTAAACATTCTAGTGCAACACCAATATTATTTTGTGTTAGCGCATGTTTAGGATCAATTTGTAAAGCATTTGTTAATGTCTCTACGGCCTGAGCATAATTACCCATTTGTATTTCAATTGTTCCCAATAACTGCAGCGCCTCGCAATGGTCTGGTTTTATTGTTAGAACTTTTCTGTAAAAGTCTTGAGCTTCTGTCAATTTCCCAATTTCATGAAGAGCCACTCCTTCACTAAGCCATTTGCTTAATAGGGGTGATGAGTGAACTGAAATGGGCGGCTTAGGGGTAGATGAATTCTGAGGCATCCCTAAATTTTATAGCAACTTTTCAGATCTCATAAGTAAATGCAGCGGGACCCGTTTATGACATATTTTTAGGTGATGCTTCAGAATCAGTTATTGATTTTGGTCAGTCGCCTATTGCATGACAAGTGACCGTGATTAATGTATAGCCAAAATAACTTTTTAATGATTCACTTTTCATTAACGCATCTAGATGTCGTTTAATGGTCATTAAGAAGCTGTTAAGCCTAAAACTGTCAAGAGGGCTCACCCGACCCAAAGCTGCCCTTCAGCGCAAAATCAATTTCGGATGCACCGTCTTTCTTATGAGCCCGAGGGTCCGCCGTTGGATAAGAGCGACAGCTACTGATTCGATCACTACCCAACCCGATACCTCCCAGTCAATATTTCAAATGTAAATTAAGTGATGATGTAGAGGGCAGGAGATTGAGTAGTTATGTCTAGCAGGGGTTTAGTAAAGGGCCGAATTTTTATAGTCTAACCATGATGGGTTACCTATCCTGATAGCTCATCCCATAGGCTTTTAGCTCACCATGCTTACCGTTCCATCCTCTAAGTTATAAATTCCACCAACAACTTTTACTTTATTTTCTTGCACTAACTGTCTGATGATTGGGGTAGATTGTTGCAGATAGGCTACGTTAAGTTTGATGTTGGCCTTAACCACATCAGTTGTTGTGACCTTACCGCCTTGTTGTTTTGCAACTCGAACTGCTGCACCTATGTGAGAGGCAATGGATTGAATATGGCCTGGGAAGTTAGTATTTTCATCTTCCGCTTTCATGGCTGCTTTAACGGCGCCGCATTCTGTATGTCCAAGCACCATGATAAGAGGAGCCTTGAGCACTAAAGCGCCGTACTCTATGCTGCCTAGAAGATCTGTGGTGACATAATTTCCGGCAATTCGGTTTACAAATAAATCTCCAGGGCCTTCATCAAAACATAATTCAGGGCTAACACGTGAATCTGCGCAGGACAAAATAATTGCATATGGGTTTTGTCCATTCTTTAGCCCTGCTGCCGCATTTTTAAATGAATCGTCTGTATTGATATTGCCGTTTACATACCGGCCATTGCCCTTCATCAATCTTTCCAGCGCCTGGTCAGGAGTAATGACATTTCCTGGTTTAGGCATTGGATGCGCATCATCCGCTCTGGCACTTACCATCATTGCTGATGAGCCAAGTCCGGCCATCCAAAGGGGTGATGAGCTAGCTAGTTTTAATAGTGAACGTCTAGCCGGCTGCATTGGTTTATGGTTTGACTCCAATTTATCATCACATATTTGGCACATATTCATCCCATCATTTTTGTTAAAAAAATAGAATGCCGAGGGTTTATCTGTAAGTCAATTGGTATTTATCCATAAAAAAAGCCCAATTCTTTGCTCTACCGGCTACTATTGGCCGTTTTGAGCCATCTGAATCAATTTGAGCAATTAGGCGCTTTACGACCCAAAGCAGCCCATGCAGAGACAACAAAAAACCACCCGAAGGTGGCCATCTCATTCATCAATATTGAGATTAAGAAGCGGCGATTGCTTTGCGAGCTTTAGCGGCTGTCTGAACAACATGTTCATTCGAATTTAATG